>CANPPM010000216.1 GCA_947575935.1 uncultured Butyricicoccus sp.
CGACCCCGGGCTGCGCAAGGCCCTGCCGGAGCGCCTTATCCAGGATAGCGTCGTCGTCCGCGCCGCGCCCGTCGTCAATAATCTCTATGATAACTTCCCCGCCGGTGTGCCGTGCGGAAAGAATGATCTTGCCAACCGGATCCTTACCGGCTGCAATCCGGTCATTGACGTCCTCTTCAATACCGTGATCCATCGAGTTGCGCACGATATGCATAATCGGGTCGCTGATGCTGTCGACAATCGTCTTATCGACCTCGGTATCCTCCCCAACCAGTTCCAACACGGTCTCACGGTTCAGCTTTTTGCTCATGTCGCGTACAATGCGCTTCATCTTTTGGAAGGTCGCGGAAACCGGCACCATACGCAGCGACATAGAGACATCCTGCAGCTCATCGGTCAGCGAACGCAGCTGCCGCGCCGACTGCGCAAAGCGGTCCAGCTTCAGCCCGCGCAGATCTGGCGAAGCGGTTACCATTGACTCGGTAATTACGATCTCCCCCACAACCGCGGCCAGCATATCCAACTTGCCCAGGCTGACGCTGATCAGGCTTTCCTTGGCATGCTGCGTCTGCGGCTGTTTGCTTGCTGCGGCGGGCGCTGCCTGGGCAGGCGCGGCAGGCGCAGCTTTTTCCGCTGCTTGGGGAAGTTTCTCCTCGGAAGACGGAGCCGGTTTCTTCTCTGCCGCCGGGGCGGGCGCCTCAGCCGATTCAAAATCAAAATTCTGGTAGCTGCTGACGGTGGCGGTTCCGGTAATAATCGGCATCGCGGCGTCACGGTCGGCCGCGCTGGCAAACCGCAGTACAAAGCCCTTATCGACAATGTAGGAAGCAGCCTCCGAATTGGTGTCTACATCGGCCGGGACAAAATCAAACTCCGTCCTGCCCGACTCCCGGATGGAATTAACCAGCATGAACGCGCGCAGATTTTCCATCCCGCAGCCCTCTTCGAAAAAGACCTGCAGGGCAAACGGGAATTCCGCGCTGCCGAAGGATTCCTCCGCTTCGCCCCCGGCAGCCGCCTCCGCAGCTGCGTCCGCACCGCCCTCGCCGGGCTCAATTTTTTGCTGAAAACCATTTACTTTTTTCAGGAAGTTATCGATATCATTAGTAGTGGGCTGGTCGTTTTCGATCTTCTCGACCTCGCCGCGGAAAAAGTCGATCGCCTGAAAAATAAGGTCGAACAGCTCCGGGCGAATCTCTTCGGGAATGACGTCCATCGTCTTTTCCCGGATAATGAAAAACAAATCCTCGACCCGGTGTGCAACCGTCATCAGGGAATTGAATTCCATCATCGCGGAAGAGCCCTTAAAGGTGTGCATAATCCGGAAGATCTCATTTACCTCATCTTCCGAAAAGCTGCCGTTCTTTTCAGCGGATAAAACGATCTCATCCACCTGCTCCAGCAACGTATTCATTTCAAACAAATACGCTTCCATCATATCGTTGCCCATACATGATTCCGCCTTTACTATATATTTTCCAGAAAATTCAGGCCGGTAAAAGCCCGTTTCGGAATTGCGCATTAAACCTTTCATAATGTTTATCGACAACTCCACGAAAAAGGTTAGCGCTTTTCGCAAAAAATATTTCAGCTTTTCCAGCAATTCCCCTATTTGCACTCGGGCGGCGAATCTGCTATAATAAAGAAAACGCATTCAAGGAGACCGATTATGTCTGTCTTTCCATACAGGGCCGCCGCCGGCGCCCCCCCAATTCCCATTCCCCCGCCGATCGCACGCGGCCAACCGCCGGGGTGCGGGCGTTTTTTTGGCCAATCTGCGGGCCGGAGCCCGGACGCAGATTCTGAAGATACCATTTTCCCTGATAAAGGAGGAGCCCAACATGCTACATATTAAACCGTGCAGAAAGCGCGGCGCGGCGCTGCTGCTCAGCGCGGTCTTGCTACTTGCCTCGGTCCATTTCACCCCGCCTGCAGCGGCGGGCGACGAATGGGTGCAGGATTCGGTAAACAAACTGTCCAGCTGGGGCGTCATCACCGGGCGCGACACCGGCGGCCAGCAGCTGAATGCCAGCATCACCCGCGCGGAATTCACCGCAATGGTCAACCGCGCCTATGGCTATAACGAACCCGGTTCAACCCCATTCACCGACGTTCCGCCCTCGGCCTGGTACGCCGACGATATCTCCATCGGCTACAACCCCGGCTATTTCAGCGGCACAACAGAAACGACCGCATCCCCTACCAATACCCTGACGCGGGAGCAGGCCATTTCCCTGCTGGCGCGCAACCTGCGTCTGCCGCAGTCCTCCGGCGAGGTTACACAGTTCTCCGACGGCCGCTCATTCTCCACCTGGAGCATGGGTTACATCAAATCGGCGGTCGAAAACGGCCTGGTCAACGGCTATGCCGACGGCACCTTCCGTCCGCGCAGCAGTATCACCCGCGCAGAAATGATCAAGCTGCTGGCTGATTCGCTGGGTACGCTGCTCAACAGCCCCGGCCAGCACAGCCTGGGCAGCGTTGCGGGCAATGTAACGATCAACGCCCCCAATGTGACGCTGTATGATACCATCATTGCCGGCGACCTGTATCTGACGGGCGGCGTTGGCCTGGGCGGCGTCTCCCTGGAAAATGTGACGGTATTGGGCCGTATTATCGTTGCCGGCGGCGGCGAAAGCGAGGGCGGCGGCGAAAGCATCGTACTGCGTAATGTTTCCGCGCAGTCCATGCTGGTCGACAGTATGTCCGGCCAGGCCGTCTCACTGAGCGTGCAAAACGATACGCTCATCCCCGAGGTCACACTCCGGTCGAATGCATATATTCAGGACTATTCCCGGGGCGGGCTCGGCCTGCAGACCATCACGATGGACGGCGACCCCGAAGCCGAAGAGGCAATGGAGGTCACACTGTCCGGCAACATTAAAAACGTTGTCAACAAAACCCCTGGCTCCCACCTGACCATCGGCGACGGCACGGCGCAGAACGTGACGATTGACGAGCGCGCGGTGGATTCAACGCTGACAATCACCAACGACGGCGTCATCGACAACCTGAACCTTGACGTTGGCATCGACGTAGACGGAGACGGCGACATTGGTACGCTGACCGTAAACGCCCCAGGCGCCAGCACCTCCATGCTGCCCGACAACATCATCATCCGCCCGGGCATCACCGCCAACATCGCGGGCACAGTCATGGACACCAAGCTCGGCGAGGAATCTTCCTCCGACCCGCGCATCCTGTCCGGCTATCCGCGCGCAGACGACATCGCACCCAATTCGGCGCTTGGCGTCTTTTCCGGCAACAAGGCCGGTACGATCCATTACGCGGTCACCCCGGAACAGTACGGCCCGGTCGACGACGATGACATCCTGGTCAATCCCCCCACCTACGGACCGAACTACACAGCGCGCGGCCGGTTGGCGCTGACCGCCGCCGACACCGAGGCTTCGGTGCGCATCGGCGGGCTGACACCCGAAGGCACCTACTATTTGTCGGCCGTGCTGGTGGATTCCCGAAACGACCGCAGCTCCATTAAATGGGTGAAATTCACCACGCCGGACAATACCGTACCGAATTTTTCCACCGGCTACCCAACCCTGAGCCAGGTCACCGACGTTGACGCGCAGCTTTCGGCAATGACCAATAAAAGCTGCGAAATGTATTACGCCATCTTCCCGCGCGGCAGCGCAGCGCCGACCGCGAATAATTTCCTGTCCAACTCGCTGACGGGCTCCATCGCAAGCGGCGTGATTGATATGACCAAAAATACCCCGATCACCGAATGGCTGACCGGTACGCCGATTTCTGACGGGGCAGGCAGCATCAACGGCCTGCTGGAGGAAGAAACCGACTATGACCTGTACCTGTGGCTGACCGACCGGGAGGGCGGCCTGAGCTCGGGCGTGCGCAAAATCCAATTCCGCACCGTAGACGTCACCCCGCCCGAATTCATCACCCTGCCTTATGTCACAAACGAAGCTGCGCGCGCGGTCACCCTGACCGGCTCGCTCAACGAAAACGGGACCGTTTTCTGGGTCGCCGTACCCGAAGGGGAAGATTATCCAAAGGCGCCGAGCAATCCGAATATTGACACCGGCGCGCATGCAGTCACCGTAGTCGGCGGCCGCGGCGGCGGCACCTATGAAGCGGGCGACTTGGTCACCATCATTCCCGAGGCCATCGAGGACAATGTTTTCTACCGCTGGCAGGTCGAAACGGGCGGCGTTACGCTGACCATGGTCAGCCCGGAGGGCGACTCCTCCGTCACGCCTGGCACAGCAACTTTCCGGATGCCCGACAACCCGGTCTCGATCATGGCAAATTTTATCACCAAAGAGGACAGCGACAACAAGGTCGAAAACCCAAAGGTCATCCTGGGCACGCTCATTACTTCGGGCAGCGGCGTGGCGCTGGACAGCGAATATGCCAAACTGCAGGTGCGCAACGGCCTGAACGCCTTTAAGCGCGGCAGCGTGGCCGCGCGGGAGCTGACCGACTTTAACTTTACCGTCAGCGGCTTGGATCCGCAGACCCGCTACGACGTCTACTATGTCGCAGTGGACACTGCGGGCAATTATTCCGACCGTGTGTACAAGATTACGATCAATACGCTGGACAATATCGCCCCCAAGGTGACGCAGGAATTTACCCGCTTCCCGGAGGGCGAGACGGTCAACACCACCCACCCCTATGCCAATACCGATATCCGGCTGATTTTTGACGAAGAGGTCATGAGCACCAATTCGACAAAGACCTTCCTCGAGCTCTATCAGGACGTTGTGGCCGCACAGAGCAACTCCGAAGCCCTAGCAGAGGCACAGCAAACGCTTGGCTATGTGCTGTCCAGCAGCATCCAGCTGTATACGGTGGGCGTCGGCAGCACGCTGCCCGAGGTGGTCGGCAGCGATATTATCGACTTTGACAAGGCTGTCATCGAGCTGGAAGACGACGGAAAAATGGTCATTACCCTGCGC
>CANPPM010000217.1 GCA_947575935.1 uncultured Butyricicoccus sp.
ATATGCAATCTGGGGGGCAAAGTCCATCTGATCGAGTACCTGGGTCTGCAGATCAATGCCGGGGGCGATCTCGATTAAGGTTACGCCTTCGGGGCGGAGCTCAAATACGGCGCGCTCGGTGATGTACAGAACGGGCTGATGTACTTTGTTGGCGTACGTACCGGAGAAAGTGATATGCTCGACTTCCTTGACAAATTTCTTTTTGCCGCCCTCCTGGGTGATCACAAGCTTGCCGTCGACACAGTCAGTCTTCAGTCCCTTGGCAGTAAAGGTGCCGCAGTAAACAACCTTTTTAGCGTTCTGGGTGATGTCGATAAAGCCGCCTGCGCCGGCCAGACGGGTGCCGAATTTGGAAACATTGAGGTCGCCGTTTGGCGCGGTCTCCGCGAGACCTAAGAAAGCGACGTCAAGGCCGCCGCCCTGATAGAAGTCGAATTGTACATTATGCGGGATGATGCACATTGCGTTTGCCGCCGCGCCGAACTGGGTGCCGCCGTAGGGGACGCCTGCAATAGAGCCGGCTTCGACGGTCAGAGTCATGGAATCAGAAATCCCCTCTTCTGCCGCAACGTTGGCAATCTTTTCCGGCGCGCCGGTACCCAGGTTGACAATTGCATCCGGCGGCAGCTCCATTGCGGCACGGCGGGCAATGATCTTCTTGGCGTCCATCGGGATGGGCGGAATTGCGTCTACCGGAATACGGAATTCACCGGTCAGCGCGCCGTCATACGGCATGCCGAGGCACTGCATATTGTCCTCTTCAGAGCCGACGACAATCGAGTCGACGTAGATGCCGGGGATGGCAACGAGCTTGGGATCGAGGGAGCCGCCCTGTACAATTTTCTCGACTTGTACAATGACCTTGCCGCCCGAGTTTTTGCAGGCCTGTGCCATTGCAGTGACATCCAGTGGGCCGATCTCGCGGTGAACGGTGCAGTTGCCGTATTCGTCGGCATAAGAGCCGCGCAGGAATACGACCTGAATCGGGAAGCCTTTGTACAGCAGGCGCTCCTCGCCTTCGATATTAACGATTTTAACCAGATCTTCGGTGGTATGGGAGTTCAGTTTGCCGCCGCCGTTACGGGGATCGGCAAAGGTGTAAAGGCCGACGTGTGTGATCGTACCAATGTTATGTGCTGCGATATCGCGGTACATGTGGGAGATGACGCCCTGCGGCAGGTTATACGCCTCGATTTTGTTGGAAAGCGCCAACTCGCCCAGGCGGGGCGCACGGTCCCAATGGCCGCCGATTACGCGCTTTACCATACCCTCATGGCCATAATGGTCGCCGCCGGTGCCGTCACGATGGCCCTGGCCGGCTGCAAAAAACAGCGTCAGATCCTTTGGATGGCCCGTCTCCAGAAAGCGCTTTTCCAGCGCAGTCGACAGGGCCTCAGGGCAGGCGCAGCTGACAAAACCGCCGGTCGCGATGGTATCGCCGTCATTTACCAGCAGGGCGGCATCTTCTGCGGTCAGTACACGAACTCTTTTCATAGCTATTTTACATCCTTTACATAAATTTGTCAATAAAAATACTCCGGAATCCGTTAGGATTCCGGAGCTGCGCGTTTTCGTCAGGAATCCTGTTGTTCTGCCGCGAGCGATCGGAGGAGAGCAGGGATATGGTCGGCCTCCTCCTGGCTGTGCACGGTAAGCCGGCGCCCAGCCTGGATTTCTTCATATAAATAAGGGCAGCCAGTACAGCCGCGCAGGATCAGCAGCGCATCGTAGGTCCGCCCCTCTTCGGGGAGGGAGAAACTGACGGTGTCTGCAAGCGCTTCCCGGATTTGGCGGTAAGCAGCGCCCCGGTCATACCGAGGATTGCAGCCGCCGCAAAATTTAATACAACAGGTGAACATAATTGGCCGTACCTCCTGAACGTCGAGAGACGCTGTGATAGCCCTCGCAGCGGGCCCCGCATCACCACGGAAGGGATATGCCGCTGTGCAAGGGGTTAGGCGCTGTTTGAAAAATGGAGATAGGACCAAAGGCGGAGAAGGTTGGCGCCAGACAACGCCGGTTTAACGTGGGCATGTATTGCAGAAAAACCGGCGAAGCGTGGCGGCAATAAGCCGCCGTTTGGCGTATTGACAATTTTCAAACAGGCCTTAGTCGATGCGGGCGATCGCTTTCGCAAGCTGCTTCTTCATTTCCAGGTTGGACTGGCGTGCAATCATGATGCGCTGTGCCTGCGGAGAACCTGCGCCGTGCATGGACTCGGGCAGGTAGCCGACGGCGGCAGTGCCCATGGTCATATTCTCAATCAGACGGAGGATGCGCATGCGGTCCTCGGTTGCGACCGAAGCGACGCCCTTGAAGTATTTATCGATGTAATCATGCAGCTCGGGGGTACGGAAATCCGCCTCGGAGGGCAGAGTGACCATCGCGCCGCCTGCGAGATCCTGCGCCAAGCGTGCAATCTCGTACGGGAAGCGGGTCACGTTCTGCTTGCATACATTTGCCAGCAGAAGGTCAATCAGATAGTTGCCTGCCTTGGTCTTGCTGCCCTGCGAGGAACAGGCGATGCCGCAGCAATACAGGGTTTCGTTCAGATGGGTCATCTCGATCAGCTTATCTTTCACATGGGAGGCCTTGGCCGAACCTGCCATGTCGCCTGCCAGTGCGGTTGCGCCAATCAGCACATCGCCTACGCCAACCTTGCAGCCGCCGTAGCTCTGACGGTGGTAGCCTGCGAAGCGTTCGACGATCATACCGGCAAACTTGACTTCGCCGTTGAGGAAGATGCGGTCATTGGGGACAAACACACGGTCAAAGATAACCAGCACTTCATGCCCGCCATAGACCTTGTTGCCTACGTCGATATCGTTGTACTCCTCAATTTTGCGGGTGTCGCACGACTGGCGGCCATAGATCAGTGTAATCCCCTGGGAATCGGTGGGGACTGCAAAGGAGATCGCGTAATCTTCGTCGCCTTCACGCATCGAGATGGTAGGCATGACCAGAACCTCATGAGAATTGATAAAGCCGGTCTGATGTGCCTTTGCCCCGGTGACATAAACGCCGTCTGCAGTGCGTTCGACCACGTGCAGGAACAGGTCGGGATCGGCCTGTTGAGAGGGGGACTTGGAGCGGTCGCCCTTGACGTCGGTCATTGCGCCGTCGACAGCCAGATCTTCATCCTGCACACGGGTCAGGAACTTTAAAAAGTTTTCGTGATATTTGGTGCCGCATGCCTCGTCGGTTTCATATGTAGCGGAGAAAACGGCGTTCATAGCGTCCATGCCTACGCAGCGCTGGAAGCAGGCTGCGGTCTTCTGACCGAGCAGGCGCTGCATCTTGACCTTCTTGATCAGGTCGTCAGTGGACTGGTGCATATGGGTGAAACGGTTGATCTTCTTACCGGTAATATGAGAAGTCGCGGTCATCAGATCTTCATACTGCGGATCTTCAGCGAGTTCATAGGTTGCGGCGAAGGAGTTCAGCGAGGGACGGATAACCGGGTCGTCCACCGGATTCTCGACCTTTTTGCCGAACATCCACAGATTGAGGTTCAGCTTGCGCAGGCTCTCGATATACTGGGATTTGGTCATCATAGCGATAGGTTTCCTTTCTTTTTACATCTTCCAGGCGTAAAACGATCGTATCCCGCCGCCGGTACGTCCCTGCAGGGACGTACCGGCGGCGTCAGGCCTCCTATGCTGCGGCTTGGCTTGTCCAGGGGCTGAAGTTCCAAACAGCCGCATGGCAGGTTGGGAAGGGCCTGTGAAAAATAGGGGATCGATACGAAGAATCTGGCGGGGGCTGAAAAAGCCGACTCCAGCTGCACGGTCAGGAGACTGTGTTCTGCCACTGCAAGCGTTTCCACAGGGCCGCTGTTCGATCTTCCGGCATTGCTGTGCGCGGAAGAAGCGTCCGCGCCAGACGGCAGTTCTCTAGATACAGAACGGGCTTACTTAAAAGCACTCGCGGTAAATACGCTCCATCAGTTCCTTGGTCATCGGGACATAAGAGTTGGTGATCAGGCGCTGCTGATTTTCCATAACGGAAACCGGGAAATCGACGATATCGGATTCCTTGAAGCCATACTCGTGCAGCGGCTTGAGCGGCAGGATTTTCTCTTCCAGCTCGGCCAGTTTCTTGAGCGCCTCAGAAGCGTCGCAGCCAAGGATACGGCCAACCAGGGCCTTGAACTTGGCCAGTTCGCCGTCAGGCTTGATCTCGTCGTAGATTTCAAGGATCTTGCCGAACAGAGCATAGTTGGATTCGCCATGCGGGACATGATAGGTGCCGCCAAGCGGGAAAGACATGCCGTGTACGGTTGCACAGCCAGCCTTCAGGAAAGCGATGCCGGCATAGAGGGAAGCGGTAACAAACTCTTCCAGATACTCAAGACGTGCGTCCGGGCCCTTCTCGCCGATGCGGCGGAAGCCTTCAAGAATCAGCTCCATCGCCTTGACCGAGTACATTTCGGAGGTCATGGTCTTGCGGGCAGGGGACAGATAGGATTCGGTCGCATGGATCAGAGCGTCGATTGCAGAGGCTGCAAACGGCTTCATGGGCAGGGTCTTGAGCAGATCGGGGATCAGGCAGACCTTGTTGGGGATAATGTCGTCAGAAACCAGGCCGAGCTTGGTCTCGCCGCCGGTCAGCACGCCGTTTTTCTCATCCTTAACGATGGCGACCGAAATATTGGTAACCTCAGAGCCGGTGCCGCAAGTGGTCGGGATGGCGATGACTTCCTTCTCATGTACGACGGGCTCGCGCTTAAAGTACAGCTCATGTACCGAAGAGGGACGCTTGCAGCCAAGCAGTTTGCACAGATCCATGATAGCGCCGCCGCCGATGGCGATGACACGGTCATAGCTAGCATAGGGGATCTGCTCGTACATGGTTTCGATCATGGCCTCGGACGGCTCGCCAACGCCGAACT
>CANPPM010000218.1 GCA_947575935.1 uncultured Butyricicoccus sp.
CGGCGAGCGGTCCTGCGCGGACAGCGCCAGAGGGACTCGTCCCTCTGGACTCCCGTCTGTCGCCTGCGGGCGGGACGAAGGATCACCAGGTTCTTAACTTCCCGGACCGGATGCCGTGACGCCCCGCAGGTCGCGCACGCTGTCCCCCGGCTGGATTTCACCGGGGACGGTGATTGCCTGCGGCACATAAAACTTTGCGTCCTCAATCGCGCTGATCAGTTCTTCCGCAGCGCCGTGATACCGCATTCCCGGCAGCCCCGGTAAAGCGGCTGCGCGCAATCTTGCCGGACGGCCCATGGATATAAGCAAGCCGGTCATGCCCCAGGCCATGCAGGTACCGCACGATGGTTTCTATGCTGCCGACGTTGTCCCCTATGATAGAGGTGCATCCCGGAAACGCCTGCTCAATGGAAACGACTGGCAGCTCGCTTTCCGCAAGCCTGCGCAGGCTTGCCGCGTGGAAGCTGCCCTGCGCAATAATCGCGCCGTCGCACTGGCTGCGCATGGCGTGCTCGTAATAGCCGATATGCTCAGCATTCCCGCCCCAAAAAGTGATATCATAGCCTTTGTTTTCCGCAGCCTGGCGAATCGATTCCAGGATCAGCGAGAAAAACTCATGCCCCAGGCTGTTTTTGAACAGGATGCCAATGTTATGGCTGCGACGGGTCTTCAGCGTCTGCGCCGCTGCGTTTGGATAATAACCCAGCTCCCGCGCGGTCTGCCTTACCAGCTCGGCCTTTTCCGGTCCAATACCGGGCTTTCCGTTGAGCGCCTTCGAAACGGCTGCAATCGACAGCCCGCATTTTTCCGCAAGGGTTTTGATGGTGACCAAATTTTGACCGCCTTTCAGTCTCTGTTAAACGATTTCCTTCTTCGCTGTTTTCTTCTTGTCTCTGTTATACACCGCCGGATCGGATTGACGGAGGAAGCAGAACGAATTGGCGAAGCGGTTTCTTCCATGGAAAAAGCCATCCTTTCGGACGGCTGGGACGGCGAATGGTTCCTGCGTGCGTATGACGTGAATGGAAACAAGGTCGGCAGCCGGGACTGCACGGAGGGGCAGATTTATATCGAGCCGCAAGGCTTCTGCGCCCTCGCCGGGATCAGAAAAGAGAACGGCCAAATGCGGAAAGCGCTTGATTCTGTCCGCGAGCGCCTGCTTGGGAAATACGGCGTTGAGCTACTTGCGCCATGCTATACCGAATACCATGTCGAGCTTGGCGAAATCTCCTCTTATCCGCCCGGTTTTAAGGAAAACGGATCGATTTTCTGCCATAATAACCCATGGATCGTTTGCGGCGAAGCCGTTCTCGGACGCGGTGAAAAAGCGTTTGACATTTACCGCCGTATCTGCCCTGCCTATCTGGAGGAAGAAAGCGACGTGCATGAAACCGAGCCGTATGTCTAGACGGTCACAGGCCGCGCGTCCGGCAGCCCCGGCCACGCGAAAAACAGCTGGCTGACCGGCACTGCGTCATGGACATTCCTTTCGGTCAGCCAGTATATCCTGGGGATTCAGCCTAACTATGACGGCCTGCGGATTGTGCCCTGTATCCCGGAATCGCTTTCTGAATTCACGGTGCGCCGCGTGTTCCGCGGGACAGCGTATAAATCGCCGCACAGGGGTTTATCCTGTCTGTGGATGGAAAGCCGCAGACAGGGAATCTCCTGCCGCTGGTACCCGGAAAAACAAAGGTTGTTGTGGATGCGACAAATTTTCTCGTTAATGAACGAGAGCATTATGACCTTAACCGACTACCAGAGAAGTCAGCTCGTAGCGCAGTTACAGAAATACCTTCTATTAAACCATGAGCTTCAAGATACAACTCCACAGATATGCCCACGCTGCGGACAGCATGGAGTGTTCATTAAAAAAGGCTTTTCCGGGAGCAAGCAGAGATATCAGTGTAAATGCTGCGGAAAAAAGTCCACTTATGACGCATTGCAGCTCACATACCGGTCGCATCAATCGCCTAATAAATGGGTTACTCTGATTGAGGACACGATTTCCTTTGAGTCATTGAAAAAGGTTGCAGAAGATCTGAAGATATCTCATCCAACCGCACAAAATATGCGGCATAAATTACTTGTTTTTCTGAACGGAAGCATGGAGAATATGCCCATTTGGGACAAAATTATAGAAGCAGACGAAACTTTTGTCCTTGAGTCCAGAAAGGGGACTCCTGTTTTGGATCGAGAACCCCGCAAGCATGGAGAAGGCGCTCAAAGTCGCGAAATTTCCTCGGAGCAGTTATGTGTTTGTGTTGCTGCGGATCGAAATGCCCATGTAACTGCGAAGTGTGTGAATACGGCGCGTCCTGCCAGCGATGATATTCTGTCAGCTATCGGAAATAAAATTGGGACGGATTCCATCCTCCTGTGCGATGGCAATGCAGTCTATAATAACCTGGCAGCGGAGAAGCATTGTACGAAAATCGAATTGATTGGTCACGTGTCATATAGCAAAGTTTATCATCTTAACACAGTCAATGGACTCCACAGTAAATTTAAGGAAATGCTGCGTACCTATCGTGGCGTTGCATCCAACTATGCCGCCTCAGTGGCAGAATTTTGTTCCAATGTCAAAAGATGTTTGAATTTATAGAATAACGGTTGCTATTTGTTTCAGCTTTCAAGCTCTCCAGTAAACCGCAGGCTACCAGTTTGTCATAATTTTTCAGGTAGAGGTAATACCCGCCGATATTATGCTGCACGTCGTCAATGCGAACCCGGTATCCGTCATGCCTTACCATAAAAGTATTCAAAATCCGTTCGGGATTCTTCATATACATTGCATATTCCGGATAAAAATAACCATTCAGCTGCCGGTTTACACGCGCCGATATTGTTTTCAGGAACATCTCCAAATCCAAATTTTTGGCTTCAAACCCGTGCTCCAGCATCCGTTCATAGGTTTCAAAGCCAGCCATCAGCATCTCCAGATAAGTATGATAGGTCGTATCCCTTTCATAAATTGTTTGCAGATTCTGTTGAATATTTTTCATTGCAAAATCATAGTATTCCTGCCGGTCAGGAATATATTGGGTTAATTCATTCATGCTGTACGCGACCCAATGATCCTTATACTGGGCATAGTCCGCGCTTATAAAATGCCCTGCCGCACTTTCCGCGGCATCCAGCCAGATTTGTTCACCAGTCAACCCATACAAGCGGCAGAGGGCAAACGTCGCTTCACCGTCATAGTAAACCGTGCGAAGCGCTTCTTTCCGAGTGAAATCCCCATTCAGCACGTGATAATATTCACCGGTTTCCTGGTTGAGAAGGGAAAGAATGCCCTGGCCAAGCGCACAGCAAACCTCACGGTATTTGTCGCTTTGAAAAACGTCCATATACTCTGTCAATGCCACAACGGCTACCCCCAAGCCGCCTAATTTAATCTCATCATCCTTTTTTTCATAAAGGTATGCCCGCCCTGCTGAATCATAAACCACCTGGCTGAGCATAAAATCAATTGCACGTTCCAGGGTTTCTTTTAATTCCTCGTCGGGCGCCAGCCGGTAGCGGCACGCTAACGACCAAAGCGTGCTGGCATGGCGGACGATATTATAATTCTCAATTTCCCGGTCGAACCGCGGGTAGATGCCATAGACAAAGCTCCCGTCCGCCTTTGCCTGTTTCATCAGGAACTCAGAAGCGTTCAAAATCAATTCTTCCGCGTATTCCGCGTCTATCGGTTCTACCTGACGGCGGCCATAGTCAAGGCTGTCCGTGCTCAGTTCATAGACCGTGTTGTTTTCATCGCAAAACCACCCCCGGCATTGGAACAGCGTAAATGCTGCTGGCAGCTCCTCTAAGGGTTCCTTGCCCGATTTGTTTAGATAGCGGTTCAGGTATTCGAGATCTAACCCGCCGTTTTTGTAGTCATATATTTTAGCGCCATTCAGTTCCGCCTCCAACAGCGCAGTCTGGAAGCGCTCGTCAAAGGCTATCCCGTACCGGAAAAATTCACTGCGCGCTTTCTTAACCGCCTTGCTAAGCTCCTTCCCGTCCAGCATCTCCGAAGTGTATACCACATCTGCTTTTATCCAAACCGGATCATAATGGCTGCCGTTCAGGAACTGCTCCACTTCTTCCGCCGCGTTTTCCCATGCCGTTTGCAAATCCGCGCCCGTCCCGCTGAAAATGCGTGCCCTTTCCGCAGTATTGCAGACAGAAAGGAATACTGCTTGTCCGGCCACGCCGCCCGCAGGGCTTTTCCCAAGGGAATCCTGCGCGTCCAGCACACAGCTTTTTAGTGCGGAAAGCTTTTCCGGGCCGTCCGCCGCGCTGCCTTTCCCTGTGGCATGCCCGTATAACAATAGAACCGCCGCAATGACAAAAAGCACCGCCGCGCCGAGCAGATACATTTTATTTTTTTTCTCGGCAAAATATTCCCGCAGCTGCGGTATTTTTTTATGCATGGTGTCCCTCCCCGTTTCATAAGAGCTGCGGCCCGGTTGCCCGGGCCGCAGATGTGTTTTGGCGAAATTCGTTTATTTAATATTTGCCTTGCGCTTCTTGTCGTCCATGGACAGCCAAAGCAGCCCAGCGCCGGAAAGCAGCGCAAACAGCGCCCAGTATTGGAAGCTGTCACCGGTTACAGGGGTATCTGCAAGCGGGACTGCCTCATCCGGAATTTCCATGGTTTCAGCACTGTCCGCCAGCGGTATTTCGTTATCAGAAATATCTACTTCATCCGAAATATCCGCCAAAGGAGTTTCCGTATCGAGAACTGTGGTCAGCGTTGTGTCTGCATCTGCATTGGCGTCGGCATCGGTATCTGCGTCTGCATCGGCATCGGCGTCTGCATCAGCATCAGCATCTGCGTCTGCATCTGCATCGGCATCGGCGTCTGCATCGGCATCAGCATCGGCGTCTGCATCAGCATCA
>CANPPM010000219.1 GCA_947575935.1 uncultured Butyricicoccus sp.
AGGTATTCGGCTTTTCTGGAATGCCAAGCTCTGCGAGCGTACCGACTGCACCGCCAAGATAAAGAGTTGCGGGCGGAAGGTCGATTGTATAGTCAACACTGTCCAGATGGGAACGGAGATTCTTGTAATAATTCAGCCGCTGCAATACGCGCCGCTGTTTATCCAAATCCCCATTGCTTCCCGTGGCATTGATTTCCAGCTTAAAATAATACGGCCTGCCCCCGTACTCAAACCATTCTTTTACCGCAGATTTTGGATAAATCGCAGAGATAGCAGTTTCAACCGCTGCTTTCGTTCCAAGCATCCGATGAACGCGCCAGCTGTCTTTCAATGTGCGGCGTTTTTCTTCCAGGGAATAATCCCCATCCCACCAGTCAACCTTAAAATCATAGGCAAGGATATCAAGCAGTTCTTCATCCAAATTATCAATATTGGGATAGATTAACAAACGTCTGATTTCCTCCGGGCGGCGGGAAAGCGTTTCTGCTGCTAAAGCTCCAAGCGCCTGTATTGTTTCATCCCATCCGATGCCAACCGGTAGCGTCCGCATCAGGTTTTCCGCTGTAATACCGTGCGGATCATTCATCCTCATAGCCCCCGTTCACAATCGAAACGGTACCAACTTCTGCAAGCTGCGGGACCGTCTCCGGGTATTCATATTCCCATCCCAGCGCAAGCGTACCATCCCGCAGGGATGTAAATACCGGTTCCCGTATTTCTACGCGTTTTACGCCCGTTTGCATCAATAAACTAATCAGATAAGAAGGGTTGATATCCCGTCCAAGTTTTGCGTTTTGCCATTTTATATATTGCTGTACGGCGGCATCGATCCTTGCACGAATCGCCGCAGAACCAACCGTTTTTGTGCCGTGCACCCAATAACTAAAATCAATATTATATGGCACGATTTCCGGTTCACCCATACACACAAGGTCGGTTAAGGGACGCACATTATCAGGGTTACAGGCGTTATATACAGAGGCTTTCATCTCCTCATTTGCCGGGCTTCCGTCCTTCATAAGGATATAAATATAAACCGTAGCCGGAGTGGGTGAATTAGCTACAACATCTGCTATTTCAGAGGATGCGCGTTTTGCATGATAGATGTAATTACCAACCCCGCCCGCCGTGCTGTAACCATCCATACTGGCACGCATCAGATTATAAAACGCTTCATCATCCAGCCGGTCGGAACCGCCGCCGCTTACAGTAATATTTTCGCAGTGGTTGTAATAATCGTACAAATCAATCAACTTGCTGACCTGTCCGATTGCATAGTCATTTCCGGCAAGCCCGGCGGTCTGGCAGCGCAGACGTACATCTGCATATACCGCGCCAATTTCAATTACAGCATCTTCGGTTGATTCCCAGACAAGCGTGCCGCTGGCATCCGTTACGCGCGTACCCGCCGGAATCAAAACAGCAGTGTTTTGCGGCTCCGAAATGTAAAAGCGTTCTGTACAATACGCCGGTTCTGCTTCCGGGCGTGACTGCACATAAACCAGCTCTGCCAGCGCGTCAAGGTTTTCGCCCTCCGCACGGCTGGGAATGTTCTGATTGCCGGTGTAGTTATTCAAAACACGCTCCTGTAAAATAGCCGCTTTGACCCACTGGATATACAATTTTTCCAAGTCTGCCGGAAGTACGCTTCTGCCTGTAATTTCCTCAAACTTGGAAACAAGCTGCGCTTCCAGCTCCGCCGGATCGGTGCTTAAAAATTGATAGCTCGGGTTCCTATTCGCCAATGATTTTCACCTCCACTATGGGATTCAGTTCGCCGGGATTGGACGCATTTCCCGTAAAGACTACGTCTACAACCTCCGCACGCGGTTCCCAGCGCTCTATGGCTTCTTTTACCGCAACTCTCAACATTACCTCTGCAACTGGCATCGGCCTGTCCAGAAACGACTGCGACAGGCCGAATTCACGGTACATTGGTACGCTTCCCTTTGGCGTTTTGAGTATAATTGCAATGTTTTGCAGTACAGACGCAACCGTTTCCATTTCCAGTAACCGGAGTCTTTTCAAATCCATTGCATTCACTTTATAAGTCTGCTCCATGGTTATCTCTCCAAATATTCCTGTAAATTAACAGAAACCGTTACACAGCTGACACTGCCTTTATAATCATGCGCTTTTGTCTTCATCTTGTGACTTAAAATCGTCCAGCGGTATTTTCCGTAGGCTTTCTCGCCGATCACCAGCGGCACTGCTTCTCCGGCGCGTTCATATTCCCACAACTTGACCATTTCGACCATCGGGTCAGCGCCAAGTTCTTCCACCAGATCAATGTCAAATGACATTTTATCCGGGTCAACACCTGTAAATTCTGTCAGCGCATTTTGTAAATGCCGCTGATGCGTTGCAAAGCGCACCGAACCCGACCACTGCATATTGTTAATCGTTTTTACAATCTCATCGGAGACCTGAAAAACGATTTCTCCCAGGCAGCCAACAACCATTACTGCATCCCTCCCAAAATAAAACCATCCGCATTTTTTACGGGCAGATACAGCACTAAAACCGGCTGGTTGATTTGGGGCATCCATTGTTTAATTGTCAATGGATGGTCATGGCTTTCATACTGCGGAAAACCGCTGCCTCCCGCTCTCTTATCTGTGACCTGCGGAGCACCATAATCTGGAATGAAAGGCCGGTTATCTAACACGACAAGCCAGCCAGAGGGCAGCTTTGTGTCTTCAAAAGTGACCCGTGCAAGGTGTTTATCGTTATTAACGGCAGTCACAATCCCAACCCGGACAAGATTAGACAGAATCTTTTCTACATCCATAAATCAGTACCCGGAAAGCACGCGGCGCAGTTCGACCTTTGTCGTATAACCGGAAGAGTCAACCTTATGCGTGGCCTTTTTCACAATATATTTGCCGCTCCATCCGCCCCAATGCTCCAGCTGTACCGTTACACCCGCAACTAATTCGGGGCTTCCGGGAAGCGTAAGGGACGCGGTGCGGTTCATCTTGTTATGCAGCCGCAAATGCTTTTCCGCCAGTGTTTTCGCTTCGGCTGTATCGGATACTTTTGCAGAGATTTCCAGCTGCTGGTTTGTTTTTGCATCATCGTTATAATCATCAACTTTTGCAATCCCTTCAATACACTTCCCGGTCTTTGGATCAGCGTAATAAACACGGCAGGAGGAATACTGTGAATCTGCCGTACCTGCAATCAGCTGATACTTTGTATAAACACCGCTGCCGCGCTGGATCGTCATTACAGGCGGCTTTTTTTCATACTCCGATTGATCAAAAAGCACAATCATACCGTCTGTAGTTTTCAATGAAATTCCCGCGTCTTTGCAGAGGCCTAAAAGGAAATCAATATCACTTTCTTTGGACTGTTCGACACGCTTATAAAACGGGTCGGAGGATGCTTCATACATACAGGAAAGCCCGTTGCCCCCCGCCAGTTCGTTTGCAATACCTGACAGTTTATAGGATTCCCACGCCTTATTTTTCTTTGTCTGGCGCATTGTGCCGCTGAAAGCAAGCGAGCTTGCTTTAATATTGACAACCGCGGGCGGACCAGCGGTTGTAATGCTGCTGATTTCAAATTCCCCGCAAGGTAAAGTGATATCTTCCCCGCCGCCCGTCCAGTTCTCGCGGATCAGCGAACAACGGATTTTCAGCTTTGCCGCCGCTGCACCTTCAATCGCTTCATTCAGCCAGTCTTCCAGCCACAACGCTTCCCGGTCTTGCAGTTTTATAGTCAAATCGTCCGCTTCATTTTCTTCGTTATCAACGTATGTAACAGACAACAGATAGGGCAGGATATCATCTGTAATATCAATGCCTGCAAATTCAATAACAGGCCGTGTCCGGCGTGCTGAATTAGGATTACTCATACCTTTACCTTCTTCCATGGCGGTAATTTTTTATTGATTTTATAAACAGGTTCCGGCAGGGTCAATACGATTCCCGCCGGAAAACTATAATAATCCCGGTAATCAGGATTTAGATTCATTAAACGGTCTGTATAGTCCGTGCTTCCCAGCTGGGTATTGGCAATACTGTCCCACATATCGCCTTGTACTGTCCGGTAGGTTTTCATTAGAAATCCTCCAATGCTTTATTGCGCTCATGATCGGCAAGCACGTCAAGAATCAATTCCGCAAGTTTTTCTCCCTGCTCCACAGTCAGATTGTTAAGCAGCTCCATCAAGGTATCCTTATTAGGACTATCGCCAATATTGTAAGTGGGCGAATTATGCAGCGTAAGGTTAATGATTGTACCGCCGCTGTTTTGACCGCTGCTGCCGTCAAGGGCATAAAGCGGTTCCGGTTTTGGCTCAGTGTACATCGGTTCCGGGCCGTTTTCTCCAACCAGCACGGGGCCGCGCTCCGCATTGGAAGTGGCAAACGCATACCATGGGATATCTGCTACTTTTTCGGACACGGATGCCGGAAGAATGGTTTCGCCGCCGTGCAAGTACATCAACTCGGGACCCACTTCACCAACCCACGCCCAGCCAGGCGGTGCATTCGGCGTGCCGGAGGCAAATCCACCAATCGCTTCAAACGATCCTTTTACATTCGCAAGGCCTACATTTAGAGTGCCGCTGATGCTGGGACGATTGCTGAGCGCATAATTGTAACTATTCATCGCGCCATCCGCTACGGCTTTAAACGCATCCTGCACAATCGGCATCTGGTCTTTTGCTGCCTTTGCAAAGGCCTGCATCGTGGCTTCCGCGCTCTGCCGGGCCTCTTCGCTGAGATTCATTGCGGCAATAGTGCTTTGCGTATACTCCAGTATTTGGTCAAGCTCGCCCTGAAAATCTGTATTCATCTGTGCCAGACTTTCAGATGTGGTTTTCTGCTCCTTTTGCAGGGTTTGCCAGTTCTCAACCATCTTTTTGAGG
>CANPPM010000220.1 GCA_947575935.1 uncultured Butyricicoccus sp.
CTGCGGCGTTCTGCACTTCGCCAAGCACGCTGGAAAAGGCCGTGCCCGCGCCAGGCATGCGGGCAAGTGGGAGCAGCAGCGCGAGCGTCAGCATCAGACCGGCTGCGACACGGACGATCTCCTGCAGCGGCCCCTCTTTTACAAACTGCAGGCTGATACCGGCCAGAATGGCCGCGGCGGTGACGTTCATCAGCATTTGGCGGAGTACCTCGATCATCGTCGCTCCTCCTTTCCGTGGGATGCAGTCAGGCGGCCCTGACCAGGGTGATGGCCAGTACCATTTCGAAAAATAGGATGGCACAGCAGGTACCCAGCATGCCGAGTAGCAGGCCGATCCCCTCGCCGATCCCGCCCAGCATGGCGCTCAGCTCTTTGCCGCAGACTGGGGACAGCACGGCAGCGCCAGCCTTGAACAGCAGATAGGATGCGCCTGCCCGCAGGAAGGGGACCAGGCAGATGGCCGTGACGCACAGCATGCCCAGCACACCGACCGCATTTTTGACCAGCACAGCCCCGGACAGCATGGTTTCGGCTGCATCGGAGATGATGCCGCCAACAACCGGGACGCTGCCTGAGACGGCGAACCGCGCGGCCTTCAGTGACAGCTGGTCGACCGAGCCCGAGACTGCCCCGCCCAGCGTGAGGAAGGTGATAAACAGTGTCAGCACCAGCTTGAGCGAACCGGTTACCGCCCAGCGGATGAGCGCCCCCAGGCTGCCCAACAGGTCGCCGCCAACCGCGGCGTTGACGGTCAGTACTGCAAGATAGGCGCATACTGCCGGGACAAGCAGATTTTCGATCATCCGGATGACCAGATCAAAGGCGAACATGCCGGCCGATTGTGTGGTTGCGGCTGCGCCTGCTGCGCCGGTCAGCGTCAGTGCGGCGGCCATGACCGGGAACATGCCGGCGGCCAGCACCCCCACCTGCTCGATTGCGGTCAGTACAGCGTGCAGCACGGAGCGGAAATCGCCGAACAGTATTGCAGCCACCGCAAGCGCGCCGCCCATTGTGATGATCTGCTGATGTTCATGGGCAAAGCCGTTGGCACAGCCGCAGAGTATGGCAACAATGAGGATTTTCAACAGGCTGCGAAAAGTGTCCTGCAGAGCGCCTGCGGCGTCCTGCCATGCGCTGCGCAGCAGGTTGATGAAAGAATCGATTAAGTTGGCGTCAGGTGCAGCCGAGCTTCCGGCCAGATAACCGCGCTGTGCCGGGGTCAGGCTGCCGGTCAGGGTATCCCCGCCGATGGCGGTCATCTGCTGGCCGAACAGTTCGGCATCATAGGCGAACGCCGGGCAGAGCAGCGCCGCGAGCAAAAGCAGCGCGCAAAGGAATCGTTTCATGGCTTTGACTTCCCTCCAGATTCGGAGAATTTTAGAAAGCGCGGCCTGCAGGCGGACACGTCTGCGGGTTGCCGGGAATGCGGGGGGCGCATGGACGGGCCGGATTCCCGGCGGCACGGTGGCGGTCAGCGGGCGCGCAGCGCGAACCCTGCGTATTCCAGGACCTGTCGGAACAGCGGCATGCAGGCTGCGACTGCCGCTGCCGTGCCGGCCAGCTCCAGCTTGGCCGCCAGCGCATTTTGGCCGGCGTCCCGGCAGAGCGCGCCCGCCAGGCGTATCAGCACCCCAATGGCGACCACCCGTACGACCGGCAGATAAATACCGCTGTCAAGGCCGCTGGCCGCCAGGAGCGCGCCCGCCTCTGCAAAGCCCTCGCGCAGCGCCCCGGCCCCCAGCCAAAGGATAACCAGGCCGCCTGCCAGCGCCAGGCACCAGCTAAGCGGCGCGCTGTCCTTGCGGAGCGTCAGCGCCAGAACTGCGCATACTACGGCGATGCCCGCCGCCTGGAAGACCATATTCAAAACCCGAACACCGCCTTCATCATAGAGAACAGCTCGCCGATCTCCTGTACCAGGATCATCATGACCACGACCAGCCCGGCCAAGGTGGTCATAAGCGCCTGCTCCTCCCGTCCCGAACGGATGAGCAGCTGGTTGAATACCGCGACCAGGATCCCGACCGCTGCGATTTTAAAAATCAGGTCTACATTCACTTCCCTTGCCCCCTCCCTACAGCAGCACGATTACGGCCAGTATGCCTAGGGTCAGGCCGCAGGCGCGGTAAAGGCCGCCCTTGGTTTTCAAGTCCTCGGCTGCTTCGTCGCGAACGGCGGACAGGCGTGCGGCGGTCAGCCGGAGGGAATGGCGCTGCTGCTCGCTGTCGTACCGTCCAAGAAAAGAGCCGGCGTCGCATAAGATGCCGAGTTCCTCCTCCCGCAGCCCGCAGGCCGGTCCCGCTTCGCGCAGCGCACGGCTCCATTTATAGGATAGTGATAAGCCGTCGTTGTGGGTAAGCCGCTCGGCCATGTCTTGGAAGACGGGGGCGGCGTACGGGTCGTTTTCCCCGGCCAGCAAGGCAATCAGTTCGTCGCAGGGGGTGAGGCGGTAAGTAATTTCGCTTTCGATGCGGGAAAGGGCCTTCAGAAAACTGTCGATCGCTGCAATGCGCATGCGCAGCCCCTGCCGCGCCGACAGCCCCAGCGCCCCGCTTGCACCGATGATCAGGATGGCTCCCAGCAGCTTCAGCATGGCGCGCCCTCCTTCAGCGGGTGGACGCGGCAGATGCGTTCGCCCTCCTCCAACGCAATCTCAACCGCATATTGGAAAATACTGAGCAGCGGCCGGTAGACTGTGCGGCGGCGGAAATCCTCCAGGCCGAGTGCGTGCGCGGTTGCAAAGATTTCTACGCCGCAGTTTGCCGCGTAGCCAACTGCCGCCGCGTCCTTTGCTGAGGTGATCTCGTCGAGCGCCACGATGCGGGGCGACATGGTCTTAATTAGATGCATGACCGCATCCTGTTTGCCGCACAGCTCAAGCACGTCGGCCGGGCCGCCCAGGTCGAATTGGGGCGCGCCGTCCCGCAGTGCGGCCAGCTCTCCGCGCTCGTCGGCTACCCCGACCCGCGCCCCTGATGCTGCCGCGCACCGGATCAGGTCGCGCAGCAGCGTTGTTTTGCCGCGTCCCGGCGGTGAAAGGACAACCAGGCTGGACGGCTCCCCCCGGCAGCACTGCTCGTACACCCCGCGGGCGCAGCCGAATACCGGTTTTGCAATGCGGATGTTCAGCGCGCCGAATTGCCGGACCCCTTCAAAGTTGCCGTTTTCAACCTTTGCGGTGCCGCAGATGCCGATGCGGTGTCCCCCTGACAGCGTCAGAAATCCCTGCCGCAGGCTGTCCGCATAGCTGTGCACCGAGTCCCGTGCGGCCCTTGCCACAATCTCCCGCAGGTCGGCTGCTGTCACAGCTGCGGTCTGCAGCGCCGTTTCCTGCCCACCGTATGAAAGTGCTGGGGGCTGTCCGACACGCAGGCGGAGCTCCTCGGCGGCACGGGCGGTCTGCTCGGGCAGGCGGTCCACGGCCAGGCGCAGGGCGGGGGTCAGGCAGTTCGCCGCCTCCTGGAGCGGCAGTTTTTTGACTTCATTCATTTTCATCACCTGTCATTACTCTATGCGCCGTGACTGCCGGTTATGACTGCCCCGCCCCGGCTTGGAGGCGTGACAGTGTTTGTGGGAAAATGGCGCGTTATCCGGTGTCATGGTTTGGTACCTCTTTTGCAGCGGCTGCCGGATTCCGGCGCCGTTTCATCTGTTTCTGCCTATTTCTTGTCATACGAATTGGATGCCCCCCTGTTTGCCGACAGCTGCCGGATATCCGGTGCGGGGAGCGGTCTGCCCGCCGCCGCGTCCTCATCACCTGTCACTACTCTATGCCCGCTGCCGGATGGTTATGACTGCTGTGTTTCCAAAACAGGGAGTTGGAAATAGATGGATGTTTTTTTGTGGAGTATTTGCACAAACCTCTCTTGCAATATCAAAATGGGAATGATATAATATAAGCGGAGAAAGGGAGAGGCTGCATCCCTGCATGTTATGGAAGAAACTGTCGTAAATGCCGATTTTTTCTTCAAAATACACGCTGAGAACCGGGCTGGGCGATACATAGGTACGATCAAATGCTTGGGCCGGGCGCAGCCGGCAGCGTGTCTCCGCATAGGCTGGACGGGGCGCGGAAACGGACGCTTTTCAGAAGGGCAGCGCGGCGCTGCGGAGGGGCCGGGGGAATCCCCGGCGGCGTATGCCGCATAGAATAGGGGGCCGCACGTTGGGCGGCCTGCAGGCGGTTTTCCGGCGGGCGGCAGCTCGCCGGTTGGCCGCTTGAACGCTGGGAGGGAGGTTGTTGTTATGAAGCCTGAAATGCCGCCCTGGGGCCGTCCCACCGCTGTCTGACGCCGGGGGCGGTGGGACGGGGCGGATAACGGCGTCTGGCAAACCATTGGAAACGATGGGACGCAAAGCTACGGAACTACGGCACGCAGGGGCCTTGCTGAACCTGCTGCGCGCTATGTTCGCCGGGTTGCAATCGCAAACTGCTGGAAACGGCAGGACGCAAAGCTAATAGGGGGCTAAAGTGTCATTCCCATCTGCCAGCCGCAGGGCCGGCCGTATGGGGCACAGGAAAACGGGGCGCCGTTTTCCCCTGCGGGGCTGTGCGGAAAACTGCGCAGCCGCGATGATGCCATGCCAGCCCGGCCGCCGGATACTTTGCATCCGAGCAAGACCCCAGCAAAGAAAGGAAGAATTATTATGACGAACTTAGAGAATTTGGGCAGGCGAGGACTTGCCCTGATCGTCGCTTCAATGCTGTGTCTGGGTTCGCTTCCAACTGCATCTGCGGCGCGGACTGTGACAACCAAAGTCTGCGGCAAGGACGTTCATACCCATGATGACGGGTGTTATGAGAATGCGCTGGCGTGCGGTCTGGAAGAGACTGGGGGCCATGCGCACGACGCCAGCTGTTAT
>CANPPM010000221.1 GCA_947575935.1 uncultured Butyricicoccus sp.
TTTATTATATCTTTTCGGCTGGGTTTTGCAGTTGAAATAGGGTCTATATTTCCTGATAGCGTGTGCAAGGCCTCTTCTCGCGGCATATACACGGGAAGGACGCAGGGGGGAGAAGGGAGGGATCACGGGGCGGTACGCAGCCAATCCAGGTAGTTCTGCAGGATCAGCGATGCGGCGACCGCGTCGACCGTCTTACGGTGCTTTTTTTCCCGTTTGCCGGCCTGGTGAAGGATGGCGTGTGCTGCGATTGTCGTGCGGCGTTCATCCCAGAGGACCACCGGGATGCCGGTGCGCTGCTCCAGATCCTGTGCGAGGGTTTCGCATTTATGGGCGCGCGCGCCTGCGCTGCCATCCATGTTCCTGGGGTGGCCTAATACCACTTTTTCGATCCGTTCGGCCTGGATGTATTCTGTCAGGCGCAGCAGCAGACGGTCATAGTTCCATTCCGCTATGACAGACGGTGAGCCGGCAAGCAGGCCGGTTGCATCTGAAACGGATAGCCCGGTGCGGGCGTCGCCGTAATCAATTCCCAAAATTCGCATTTGTTTATCCTCCTTTGGTGTTTCTGTATGGAATTATATCATATTTCTCAATAAAATTGCAGCTTTTTTTGAAAAAATATGGTTGACCGTACGCGCTTTGCGTGCTATAATAATTACACCTATGCAGGTTCTTTTTTTTGCGCTGGCGGGGGCAGGTCGTGTTTCCCCCGCTTCGGGGCTGATTTCCGCAGCATGCGGCAGCCGGCTCCGGCGCGCATGGACCGCAGCAAAGGGAGGCAATGTGCCCCGTGGCCCAGGACAGGCTTTGTATCCCGGGCGGGGACAGGAAACGCGCCGCGGCCAAGCTGGATTTCTCGTGCTGCGGACGCAAAATTATTGAGGAGGTGCCGCTATGCGCGTTCGAGTGACGCTTGCCTGCACAGAGTGCAAGCAAAGGAATTATAACACGATGAAAAACAAAAAGAACGATCCCGACCGTCTGGAGATGAACAAGTACTGCCGTTTCTGCAGAAAGCATACTGTCCATCGCGAGACCAAGTAAAGCCGAAAAGAAAGGAAGCAGCTTCATGGCAGATGAAAAGAAGAACAGCAAAGCCAAGAAGCCCTCTGTCTTTGCGCGCGCGGGCAAGTGGTTTCGCGAGCTGAGGGCGGAAACGCGCAAAATCGTTTGGCCGACCAGACAGCAGACCATCAATAATATGGTTGTCGTCATCGCCGCGGTTCTGATCGTGGGCGTCTTCGTTTGGGTTCTGGATCTGGTCTTTGGCGGCCTGGTGGCCGCTGTGATCGGAATGCTCGCCGGCTAACGCAGAAAGGGTCAGCATGTCAGATGCAGCAAAATGGTATGTGGTTCACACATACTCGGGCTATGAGAACAAAGTAGCTTCGTCGATTGAGAACGCGGTGGAAAACCTGAAGCTTCACGACCTGATTACCGCGGTCAACATTCCTGTTGAAACGGTCACCGAAATCAAGGACGGCAAGCCAAACGAGGTCAAGCGCAAGCTTTTCCCCGGCTATGTTTTAGTGAAGATGGTTATGACTGACGAGACCTGGTATTTGGTACGCAATACGCGCGGCTGCACCGGTTTTGTCAGCCCGAATTCCAATAAGCCGATCCCGCTGACCGACGAGGAGGTCGAGGCCATGGGCGTCGAAAAGCGCGAGATCGAGGTCGGTTATGATGTTGGGGACAGCGTCCGTATCGTCGACGATAAGCTTGCGGGCTTTATCGGCGTGGTTGAGGCGCTCGACATCAGCCGCAATCTGGTGCGCGTCACCGTCAATATGTTCGGCCGCGATACCCCCGCCGAGCTCAGTCTGGATCAGGTAGAGGCGCTGGCTGAATAAGCGCCGGCGGCTTCGCTTGTTCCGGATGGCGGCAGGCCGGATACTGCGCCGCTTTACGGCGGCGCCGGAACGTACGGCGCGGCGCGGGGGTCTTCCCCCTGCGTGCGTTCTTTGTTTTTGCGCCGTTTGGCAAGTGGGAGAGCAGGGCGGCGCCCTGTTCGCCAGCCACCACACTTTTTAAGGAGGAAACCTCAATTATGGCACAGAAAGTTATTGGCTATATCAAGCTCCAGATTCCCGCGGGCAAGGCGACCCCTGCGCCCCCGGTTGGCCCTGCGCTCGGCCAGCATGGCGTCAATATTATGGCGTTTACCAAGGAGTTTAATGAGCGTACCAAGAACGATGCGGGTCTTGTTATCCCGGTCGTAATCACGGTCTATGCGGATCGTTCTTTCAGCTTCATCACCAAGACCCCGCCAGCGGCGGTGCTGATCAAGAAGGCCTGCAAGATCGAGTCCGGCTCAGCCGTACCAAACAAGCAGAAGGTTGCATCCATCTCTAAGGAGGATGTACAGAAGATTGCTGAGACCAAGATGCCTGACCTGAACGCCGCATCCCTTGAGGCCGCGATGAGCATGATTGCGGGTACCGCGCGTTCTATGGGGATCACGGTCGCGGAGTAACGCCCGTCAATAGGGCGCAGGGCTTTCCGCGATGCGGAGGCCAGCCCTGCGGAAGTGCGGATCCGCCGGCGTACACCGGGGGCATCCGGCTTTCCTGAACTGAATTTTTGCACCGGCAGCATTTGACTGCCTAGGTGGGAGGGAAATTCCCGCAGTACCACTAAAGGAGGATATTTATTGTGCGCAAAGGTAAAAAATATGTAGAAAGCGCAAAGCTGGTCGATCGTACCAAGCTGTATGATCCCGCGGAGGCGCTGAACACCGTGATTTCTACCGCAAAAGCAAAATTTGATGAGACCGTTGAGCTGCATGTCAAGCTTGGCGTTGACTCCCGCCATGCAGACCAGCAGGTCCGCGGCGCGATTGTCCTGCCTCATGGCACAGGCAAACAGGTGCGCGTACTTGTTTTTGCCAAGGGGCCCAAGGCGGAAGAGGCTGCAGCGGCCGGCGCGGAGTATGTCGGCGCGGAAGATATGGTTGAAAAAATTACCAAGGAAAACTTTTTTGACTATGACGTTGTCATTGCGACCCCGGATATGATGGGGATTGTCGGCCGTCTGGGTAAAATTCTGGGTCCCAAGGGCCTGATGCCGAACCCCAAGGCGGGTACGGTTTCTATGGACGTCGCACGTGCCGTGCAGGAATCCAAGGCTGGTAAGATTGAGTACCGCCTGGATAAGACCAACATTATTCACTGCCCTATCGGCAAGGCGTCCTTCGGCCAGGAGAAGCTGTTGGATAACTTCAATGCGCTCGTCGGCGCGATTATCAAGGCAAAGCCGGCCGCGGCAAAGGGTCAGTACGTGCGTTCCTGTGTGGTTGCTTCCACCATGGGCCCTGGCATCAAGGTCAATCCCGTCCGTCTTACCGACTAAAAATTCGTTTCTTAGACGAAATTGGAAAAATGTATTGACAAGCCCTTGACCGGCTGTTATACTATAATGGCTTGGTCAAAGACAGCAGGTCCCCACATGGGGGCAAAGGCGTTAGGCCGCCTGCCGAGGTCAGCGCATGAAATCTGTTTTTTCTGTGCCCTCTTGTGTCTTTGCACAAGAGGGCACTTTATTTGTAATGGAGGTGAAACAAGATGCCTAACGCAAAGGTTCTGGAAGAAAAGAAGGCTCTGGTTGCTTCTCTGGTCGACAAGATCAAGAATTCCCCGGCCGGCGTGCTGGTGGATTATAAGGGCATCAACGTAGAGGATGACACCAAGCTTCGTCGTGACCTGCGTGCTGCCGGCGTTGATTATGCGGTCGTAAAAAATACGATGCTCCGCTTTGCCGCCGATGAGCTTGGCCTGAGTGCGTTTGATGAGCACCTGAACGGGACAACCGCGCTGGCAGTCAGCACGACGGATGATGTCGTTGCGCCGGCTAAGATCCTGGCCGATTATGCCAAGAAGCATGAGAATTTCAAGATCAAGATCGGTTTCCTGGAAGGGGAGGCGATCGATGCTGCAGAGGTGCAGCGCCTTGCCGATATGCCGAGCAAGGAGGGTCTCATTGCTCAGGTTCTGTATGGCTTCAACTTCCCGATTACCCAGCTTGTGATTGCGCTGGATAATATCGCGAAGAAGACTGAGGACGGCGAAGCGCTGGTCTCCAGCCTGGTTGCCGAGAAGACAGAGGCTCCTGCTGCTGAGTAAAAGCGGGCGTTGCCCGATCCCTGCCGCATTCTGCGTTGCGGGTAGCTATAACACAAAATTTACAAAATTGGAGGTATTATTACCATGACGATTCAGGAAATTATGGATGCCGTAAAGGAGCTTAAGGTTCTGGAGCTGGCCGAGCTGGTCAAGGCTCTGGAGGAGGAATTTGGCGTATCCGCTATGCCGGTTGCCGTTGCAGGCGGCGCTGCTGCAGGCGGCGAAGCTGCTGCGGCTGCTGAGCAGACCGAGTTTGACGTAGAGCTGACCTCGGCTGGTTCTTCCAAGATCAACGTGATCAAGGTTGTCCGTGAGATTACCGGCCTCGGCTTGAAGGAAGCAAAGGCAAAGGTTGATGAAGCGCCGTCCATCATCAAGGAGGCTGCTTCTAAGGAAGACGCCGACGCGATCAAGGAAAAGCTTGAGGCTGCTGGCGCTACCGTTACCCTCAAGTAAGCATTTAGAAAATCCCGAAAGCGTAAACCGCTTCCGGGATTTTCTTTTTGCGTTGCGCTGGATAAGAATGTTTTCGCATAGGAAAAGCCGGACCTCTTCTGGTCCGGCTTTTATTGGCATCTTGTCTTCATGGCAGCTCCTGCAATCATCAGCGAAGGTTGTGAAGCGTTGCTTTTTCCGACTTGTTCATATTGGTAGAAAGCATCATGCTGCCGTAGCAGAGGGCGCTGAAATCCTCAAAGTATTTTTTCA
>CANPPM010000222.1 GCA_947575935.1 uncultured Butyricicoccus sp.
GGAAATCTATTGGGACTCCAAAGCAAGAAATGTGGAAAAATATACGCCAAAGAAATATAAAATCCCTGATGCGGATCAATGACGCTGCCCATGTTAGCACGAAAGAAGGGATGCTATGCTTCTTCGAGCAGAAGATATTCACCAGAAAGCGACAGCCATTGTAAATTCCTGCTGCACACATGATACGATCCGACTAGCCTGCGACCTTGGAATTTTTGTCCACCATAATAATGATTTTAAAGAACTGCTTGGAATGTATGTTTGCATCAACAAAGAACGTCACATCTTATTAAATGCCAACATGGAAGAACTGGTCATGCAAATGGTGTGCGGGCATGAGATTGGGCATGATATTCTCCATCGGGATGTGGCAAAACGTTCGCAGGGATTGCAGGAATTTGTTCTCTTTGACATACGGAACAGCATGGAATATGAGGCTAACGCCTTTGCCGCTCATCTACGCATAGATGATGAAGAATTATTTGAGTACCTTGAGCAGGGATATGATATCGTGCAAATTGCATCTGAGATGGGAACTAATGTGAATTTAATGCTTATCAAGCTCAACGAGTTGAACCGAATGGGTTGGCATATGGATTTGCCTTACATTCCGCGCTCTAATTTCCTGAAGGATATATCGCCGGATGGATACTGAAAGGAATGCATGATTTCAGAGATGATTTCTCAACAACTACTTATAATTGTTTTCCGAATAAAATTACGGAGGAATTAGACAATGCCACAACATTTAATTTCCGAAGCACAAGTAAAAAAGGCATTGAAGATTGACAGTTTTAGAAACTTATCCCGTGATAAAATCATGGAATTTGTTTCACTTATCCCTAATATGGATAAAGATATCGCCATTGCAATTGTTAATCAATTTCCCACATATGCTGAATCAGCTACAAACATGGTTGTGCAACTGCGTCAAATGTGTGATGATATTTTGCTGAGCAATAACAATAGTCAGGCAGAAGCAATCAATGCTTACAAGAAAATATTGGATGGTTTAGGTGAAATCCTAAAACGAGATGATATTAAACCCGAAGAGCGTCAACAAATCACGCAAAGCATGATTGATGTGGCTGGTCGCATTTCTGCTAAGGACACCGAAAACAAAAAATGGCTTGCAAAAATTTATAAACGTGGTACATCTATTATAGGTGGTGCTCTAATTTTAGGTGCAGTTATTTTAGGTGTTAAGGTTAAAGGCCACCAAGTACCAATCTTAGATGACAATATTGTGGATAATAAAGACGATGACGACGAAGATGATTATGATGCCTAGTCCCTAAAACTGCGTAGCCGTGCAAAGCGGTGGGAAATTGAAACAGAATACTCGGCCCAAAACGACTGAACGCCGTCCTGCCCCTCTGCTTTGTGATGGGTCGGGGCGGCGTTTGGGGGTTCTGGGGGTGTTAAGGTGGAGAATGGGCTGCGCCGCTGCGGGGGTTGGGTTGTGAGGCTGAGGAAAAATTGCAAAAAAATTTGTAGATTTTGTAAATCATTGATTTTTTGTGGGATAAAACGTATAATGGAATATAGAAAAGAGCAATTTAAACCTGAAAGGAGCAAATAACCATGCAATCATTTCTGAAATATCTGCCATACCTCATTGCCGCCGTAGTGGCGCTCACAATTCTTTTGTCGGGCTATGTCAAGGCCCCGCCAGATAAGGCGTATATCATTTCCGGTTTACGCCGAAAACAGCGCATTCTGATCGGCAAAGCGGGTATCCGCATCCCATTCTTTGAACGGCTGGACAAGTTAAACCTGCGGATGATTTCTGTGGATGTCAAAACCACTGATTATGTACCAAACAGCGAATACATAAACGTAAAGGTAGACGCCACAGTAAAAATCCGGATAAGCCAAAAAGAAGATGCTATGAAGGTGGCAATGGCGAACTTCCTTAACGTTTCTGAAGCCGATATTGTCCAGCGGGTTCAGGACACTCTTGAGGGCAATATGCGCGAGATTATCGGGCAAATGAAACTGTCTGAGATGGTTACTGACCGAAAAGCTTTTGGTGAACGGGTGCAGGAGAATGCGCTTCCCGATTTGGAGAAAATGGGGTTGGAGTTGATCTCCTTCAATGTCCAGTCTTTCTCAGACGCAAATAACGTTATCGATGATCTGGGCATTGACAACATTTCTCAAATTAAAAAATCGGCGGCAATTGCCAAGGCTCAGGCTGATCGCGATATTGCCATCGAGCAGGCAAAGACCCAGAAGGAATCCAACGATGCTCAAGTTGAATCTGCTATCCAAATCGCACAGCGGCAGAATGAGCAGAAGATTATGGAAGCTGAACTGAAAAAACAGGCAGACGTAAAAGTTGCTGAAGCTGACGCTGCTTACCGAATTCAGGAACAGGAGCAGCGGCGATCCATTGAAATTGCCACTGTAGATGCGGAAATTGCCAAAGCTGAGCGGGAAGCGGAATTGAAGGCCAAGGAAGTCGAAGTCACCAAGCAGAGCCTGGACGCTGAAATACGGGCCAAAGCAGATGCTGACCGCTATGAATCCGAGCAGAGGGCTCAGGCAGAGTTGTTTAAGCGTCAGAAAGAGGCTGAAGCCAGACGCTATGAGCAAGAACAAGCTGCTGAGGCGGTTAAGAAACAGGCCGAAGCAGACAAATTTGCCAAGGAGCAGGAAGCTGCCGGTATCGCCGCTGTAGGTCGCGCAGAAGCGGAATCCATTGCAGCCAAGGCGCTTGCCGAAGCGGAAGGTATCGACAAGAAAGCGGAAGCCATGCGTAAATATGGAGAGGCCGCTGTCATAGAGATGGTTATGCAGGCGCTTCCAGAGATCGCCCGGAACGTGGCTGAGCCGCTGTCCAGAGTGGATAAAATCACGATGTATGGGGAAGGCAACAGCGCAAAACTTTTGGAGGACATTGTAAAGGGTACGACCCAAGTCACCGAAGGCATCACCCAAGGTTTGGGGCTGGACGTTAAAGCATTGTTGGCTGGCTTTCTTGGAGGAAAGCTGGCAAAACAGCCGGATTCCCTCATAGTCCCCACGCCGGAGCAAAGAGTTGAAAAAACGCTTGTGCCGGATATTCCTGAGGATCTGAAGGAGCATACAGACTCCATTGAGACTCCGACAGATATATAGCCTGATGGATACTGATTGAGAAATATTGCCCAAAATGACTGAACGCCTCCCTGACCCTCTGCTTTGAGATGGGTTAGGGAGGCGTTTTTTGTGGGCTGGGGGAGTTAAGGTAGCGAAAGGATTGCGCCGCTGCGGGGGTGGGTTGTGGGTGAGGGTTCCTCTAATACGGCGTATCTTCCCGGACATGGCAAGCCGCGCCAACGGCTCCCGCAAAGGCAGAAGAAAACATATATTCTTTACTTATGTCACCAAAAAAGGGGCAGAAAATTATCTTCCTATCCTTCTTATGTTCCGAGATTATTCCCGTTAACGCGCTATTTTTAGAGATTCCAATTCCCTGCCATTTACAGCGCTTCCTTCGCAATAATTATCTCTACTGTTAGTATACCTCACCTATCGAGATTTCTAGCAGATTTTTGCCCTCATTCTGATGCCCTAGACGCGGAAGGTCTGCCCTTACCACGCGCCAACCCAATGAATGGTTGGTTTTGAACGGCATCCCCAATACTTGCCGGATATCGCGCCCTCAGCCCGGCGAATATAGATATCCGTGAGAGAATCACAGCCGTAGAATGTGGGGGTATCTGAACTTCCGGTTATGGTTTCAGCCCTCCCGTCTATTACGACGGTTTTGAGAGACCCGCAATTCTGGAAGGTGCCTTTAAAATATACGACGCCCCTGCCTATATAAGCGTCCTCAAGAGAAGAACAGCCACTGAATGCCTCAGCTCCCAGCGATTTCACAGAATTAGGCACGTTGACAGTCGTTAATTTGGATGCTCCATAAAACGCAGATTTGCCAATGGACGTCACCGAGGTAGGGATGCTGATCGACGCTAAATTGTTGCATCCATAAAAGCAATCGTCCCCTATCGACAAAAGGCCGTCGTTGAGCTTCGCGTCGGAGACAGCAGAATATCGAAAAGCGCCCCAGCCCAAGCTGCCGGCGGTCGAGGGAAGCTCAACGCTTTCAAGGGCGAATGTGTTTCGAAAAGCGTCCTGCCCAATCGCTGTTACTCCTTCCGGTAAAGAAATCGTGGTCAGATTGCCCATATTTCCAAACGAACCAATCCCAATCTCCGTGAATCCCTGTTCTAGCACAACATTTTTTATGTTATTTGCAGTGCTTTCACGTCCGGTTGCGTTTTGCATTGTGTCAGTTGTGAAAGAGCTTGCACATCCAGCAAACGCCGCGTTTCCAATTTTATTCACGGTTTGTCCCATGATATTGGTTGGAATTGTAATATTTGACACATCAACTGTTTCAGCATACGCGCTAAAGCCCTTTACTGTTTCGCCCTCCACTTCGAACAGGCAACTGATCTGCGGTTTTACGGTAATGTCTGAAGTCAAAACCGTACCCGCGTCAACAATCTCTCCGGTATCCGCGTTAACCCAGACCTGATCGAAAAAATGGGATACGTTGGGGGAAACCCCCGGCATCTGTTCCATGGGGATCCGATGATCATTCGTAGAGGTAAGCGGCATGGTGTTGTCCAGAGCGTAGTAACTGTCTGTCTGGAAGGAAATTGTGTAGCGCTCCGCAGCTTCGGCAATCACCGGCTTGATTGTAATATCTTTCTTTAGAACGTCTCCAGGCGCAATTTCTTCTCCGCTTCCGACATCCACCCATTTCTCAAATTTGCAGCCAGGGTCAGGCATAACGGCGGGGAGATTATTTAGCACTATCCCATTTGTATCAGTT
>CANPPM010000223.1 GCA_947575935.1 uncultured Butyricicoccus sp.
TTGAAACAGGACGCATTTCCCAAACAGCCCTTGATGCCATTAAGACAAAAAAACTGCCTGCAGACGGCAAAAATTGCAGTTATTGTTACCATGCCTCAAAATGCTGGATGTTTTGAGGCGCACGGAGAAAACAGCCGCCTGGTCAGGCGGCTGTTTTCTGCAAATTGAGGATAAAATGAAGGGGAATAAAAGGGAAAAACTGCGCAAAAAAGTGAAAAAGTAGTTGTCCAATTATTACTGAAAATACTGTTTGACCACCGTGCGTATCAAAAAATTTGCCAGCAAGCTAGGAATTGAAAAACCGATCAGCAGTAAATAGAGAATGCTGATCGGGAACGCTAACGCTCCTGCGGCGGTCATCCCATACGCACACAGCGCGGCTGACAATGCCCGAAGCGGCTTACCCACCCCAAGCACAATGGCTGGACGCAGCGCCTCCCGGACGGTCTTTCCCGTACTCAGAATTGCATAAAAATAGATCGATGACAGCATGGCAACCAGAAAGATCGTCGAACAGAACATAAATGGAAGAAAAAATATCGGATTTACCGCTGCGAATCGCAGATACACCAGCATCCCGCAGCCTGAAGCCGACATCGGCAACGCAACCACGAAAAACGCGGCGTATGCTTTTTTCCAATTTTGGCGAATTGCCGTCCGATAGTGATAAACGCAGTCCACCGTTTCGTCACAAACTATCCGCCGAATGACCAGATGCATTGCATACAATGCTACAGGTATGGTAACGACAGGGAGGCTTGTCAGCAGAAACAATAAATTCAGTTTCAACAGAGAACCGCATTCTAACGTTATAATTTCTGTAAAACGGCTCCATCCTGTCTTTTCCGGCTCGTCAGGGCGGATACCAGGACCAGGCTTGGCGTAATCCTTTTGAAAAAACATGTACATCTCCTTTGCACGCTGCCTCTGGTAGGAATGAGTTCAGTTTATCACAAGCATCTGAATCAGCGCAATCGTAAAGAAATGATATTACAGGTAATATTATATCATCTCTAAGCCTCACCCGTTTTTCTCACTATTTTACTTGCAATGCGTTCATTTTACCCTTGAAAGACTGCTATGAACATGATATTCTGTTTACAGATCAAACAGTCGGCGCCGCGGGGTTACGCCGCAGCCGGCAAATCTTTTACCCATCCAAACAACATAAACATCAAATGCGCTGTTTGAACCCCCCAAACCGGATCAACGGCAAAAAAGTATGTCATCAAGCAAAACCGGTTGATGCAGAAAGCCCTGCAAGAAAATGTGGCAACACATGGCGGAAAAGTCCCTTTGGGCGGGATCACAAATTTAATTTCAAACAGACTCTAGTCAAAAAAGAAGCGGAGGAAGCAAAGCTATGGCAAGCATTACCTTTAAGCATGTGAAAAAGGTTTATCCAGGCAATGTCACTGTCGTTCCTGATTTGAATCTTGAAATTCAAGACAAGGAATTTGTCATTCTAGTCGGCCCTTCCGGCTGCGGCAAATCGACCACCCTGCGCATGATTGCCGGTTTGGAAGATATCAGCGACGGCGAGCTTTATATCGGCGATCGCGTTGTCAACGACGTCGCCCCAAAGGATCGCGATATTGCAATGGTCTTCCAGAACTATGCGCTTTATCCGCATATGACAGTTTATAAAAACATCGCATTCGGTCTCGGACTCAAAAAAGTCCCGAAGGATGAAATCGACCGCAAGGTGCACGAGGCGGCCAAAGCGCTTGATCTTGAGCATTTGCTGAACCGGAAGCCCAAGGCGCTTTCCGGCGGCCAGCGGCAGCGCGTCGCACTGGGCCGCGCAATGGTCCGCAACCCCGCCGTCTTTCTGCTGGACGAACCGCTGTCCAACCTGGACGCCAAACTCCGCACTGCCATGCGTTCTGAGATCAGCCGCCTGCACAAGCGCTTGCAAACCACCTTTGTATACGTTACTCATGACCAGACCGAAGCAATGACCATGGGCGACCGAATCGTCGTCATGAAAGATGGTATCATCCAGCAGAATGATACCCCTCAGAACCTGTATGATTTCCCGTGCAACTTGTTTGTAGCCGGTTTCATTGGTTCTCCTCAGATGAACTTTATCGACGCAGTTATCCGCAAACAGGGCTCGGATTATATCGCAGAGTTCTGCGGCAGCAGCACGAATCTGAAAGCCAATCCGGCGCTCGATAAGTATGTCGGCAAGACCGTAGTCCTTGGTATCCGTCCGGAGGATGTTGTTGCAGGAGAGAGCGACGGCATCGCAGCCAAAATTGATATTGCAGAGCTGATGGGCGCTGAAATCAACCTTTATCTAGACTGTCAGGGAGTCAAACTGATTGCACGCACGGCCTCTACCTTTAAAGGCCGCGAGGGCGATACCGCCAAGTTTACACTCAAGACGGAAAAAATTCATCTCTTCGACAAGGAAACCGAGCTGGCAATCTGCCATTAACGCGGACAACAACGCTCTGAAAGGGATATTGCAAAAAGGTCGGGGACTTTCTCCCCGGCCTTTTTGCCGCTTTGCGCGACATAGATCCCCGTCCGAACGGATCTGCTGTCTGCGCCGATGGAGGTAAGCACAATGCCAAAGGTTCAAAATCAAACCATCCGGCCCGCCGCCCCCGCCCCACCGCTTGCCGAGCTTCTGGCACTGACTGAGGCGAGGCAATTTCCACTCACCTCAGAAGAAACGCTGCCAACCGTTCTGCCCATAGGCTGTAAGGAATTGATTGCGAGCATACATGGTACGCTCGCTGTTGCCTTCCCCCTGGGGGAAGGCAACATTCCATCCGGCGGCATCGCTCTGCTTTCTGCTCCCGGCAAGTACCACCTCAGCGCGGATGGGGAAAGCCTGTGCGCGGTCGTTCGCCTAACAGGCGAACTGCCCGACCGTATTCTTTAACCAGAACCATCATTGACCGCATATTCACAAAGCGCCGCCCGGATACGGGGACCGGTAAACACACATTTTTTGGTGGTACGGGGGGGGCCGGGGATCGACGCGCCAACCGCCTCGGCCTGCGCCTATACCATGTTGATGAAACTGCTCCGCCTGCAGGCGGCTGGCTCCCCAAGCGGTTATTCCCTATTGATCGAAACTGCCATTGGCATTATCGACGAAGAGTTCGCTTATCTGGAGGGACTGGACGACCTTGCCCAGCGCCTTGAAGTCTCCAAACCCCATCTCATCCGCACCTTTACCCGGGAGGTCGGTATTTCTCCCGGTAAATATATCACCCGCGCCCGCATTACATACGCAAAGCTGTTGCTCAGCGAGCCTGATATGTCCATTGCGTTTGCCGCCGAAGCCGCTGGTTTTGCAGGCTCCAATTACTTTGCAAAGGTTTTTCGCCGGGAAACCGGACTATCCCCCACCGAGTTCCAGCAATCCGTACCACGGCTGCAGCACCCTGCAAAAAAACTGCGTGATGAGGACCGGCTATATATGCCTTAAACAGCACATTCTGATATATCCACGCCCAGCCCAACTACTTCTATTAGCAGTTTTTACCGAAAATATCTGAAAAAAACTCTTGTTTTTCATTTCCAAAATTTGTTTTTTGCATCTTTTCACTAAATTTATTTCTATATTTATATATATAATAACGAAATTTACAAACTTATGCCCAAATGCGTAGTGATACGCACCAAATGTGTGATATTCGATCATTTGGGCATATTTTGAGCACGCATGTCTATTTACGCTCCTATCATATAGTGATATATTCATATCGATAAAAGGTTTTGACGTCAGAAAACTGTCCCAAAACCCTCATCTTTTCACAAAAAGGAGTGTAGTTTATGAAAAAAACTTCCCGTATGATCGCCCTACTCCTGGCATTGGCGCTGCTGTTCTCATTGAGCGGCTGCGGCCCATCCGACGGCAAAAAGCACCTGACCTTCCAGATCTGGGACGTTTTCCAGCGCGACGCGATGCAGGCCATCTGCAACGCCTACACCGAAAAAAACCCGGATGTGGTAATCGAGGTGCAGGTCACCAGCTGGAACGAATACTGGACCAAGCTGGAAGCCTCCGCCGAAAGCAACACCATGCCCGATATTTTCTGGATGCACACCAACGAACTCCTGAAATACGCAGATTTCGGCATGCTTGCAGACGTCACCGATCTCTACGAGAATGAAGGTGCAAATTACTACACGGATCATTTTTCCGAAATTTCTATCGACAATACGCTGGGCAGCAACGGTCGCATGTACGGCGTACCGAAGGATAAGGATAACCTTGTTCTTGTCTACAATAAAACCATGTTCGACGAGGCTGGGGTATCTTATCCGGATGAAAACTGGACATGGGACGATCTCACGGCAGCCTCACAGCAGATTTATGACAAAACCGGCAAGTACGGCTATCTAGCATACTGCGATGATCAATCCGGCTATTGGAATTTTGTCTACCAAAAGGGCGGCTGTATCCTTACTGAAGATAAAAGCAAAGGTGGCTTTGACCAGCAGGCAACCATCGATGCAATGAAATTTTATATTGGCCTCCAACAAAACAACTGGTGTCCTGATCAAAACTATTTCGGTGAAACCACACCTGATAGCGCATTCTATTCCCGTCAGGGCGCAATCTTCCTCAATGGTAACTGGAATCTGTTCCAGTGCATGCAGAACTACCCCGATATGATGGGCGAATGGGACGTTTCCGTCCTCCCGCGCTGCCCTGATCCAGTTTCCGGCAGCGGGCGCGCCACCATCTCCAACGGCCTCTGCTTCTCTACCGCTGCACGCGGTAAAAACCGCGACCTCGCGCTTGATGTCATAAAGTTTTTCGGCACCGAAGAAGCCCAACGCATCGCCGGCTCTTACGGC
>CANPPM010000224.1 GCA_947575935.1 uncultured Butyricicoccus sp.
TCTGTTTGACGACAACACCGTAGAGGAAGAGGTACCGGTTGTTAAGGATCTGAAGATCAAGCTTGACAACTCTTCCAGCTACAGCAACACGGATAACGGCTACGACAAGTCTGATCGCAGCTGGGATCAGAAGCTGGTTGTTGGTAACGTTTATAAGTACTACATGAACGAGGATAAGGAGATCACCAGACTTGAGGAGCAGACCCTCACGCAGGTCTCTGACTATTCTTACGACAACTCCAAGGGCCGCTTCTCTGATGGCGATGCCCGCCGCAACTTCTCTCTCGCAGACGATGCACCGATCTTTGCAGTTAAGAACGATGTAGACGGCACGAACCGCGGCTATGTCCGTACGGTTGACGATCCGGACCGCATCAACACGAACAACACTGCTGTCCGCTACTATGTTGACGCAGATGACGTCGTGGTTGTAAAGCCCGATGACGTACCGGAAATCGACAATCGTCTGGCAAGCGGCAAGACGATCACTGCTGGCAGCGCTGCTGTTGCAGGCGACTGGTATGAGTCCGATATCACCCACCCGGATACCTTCATGGACGAGGATGACTTCAGCGTAAGAACAACTGCTGGCGTTGAGGCGTTCAACCTGAATGATGCGGCTTGGATGGATAAGAAGGGCGCTCCGGCGAATGGCTGGAACAAGACCCAGATTCCGGCAGCTGCGTACAAGCTGAACTCCAAGGATGACGTTGCGGTAGCAGTCCTCGGCGTTGACACCCTGGATTACTTCGGCCAGCGTGAGATCAAGCTCGCTCTGATCACCGACGTAAGCAAGTACAAGGATTCCTATGCAGTTTATGGCGCAATCGACGGCAAGGTTGAGGAGTTCAAGACTGTAAAGGCTGATGAAGAGGATATCTTCGTAGGCCGTATCGATAGCTATGACGCTATGCAGTCCTACCTGAACCAGAACATCGCTCAGTACTACCACGATGATGCATACCATGGCCAGCGCAATGGTATCTACGCTGAGGTGAGCGTGAACGGCGACGGCCTGATCACCAAGATCCGCGCAATGGATATCGTTAAGACCGATTCTTCTGTATTCACCGGCAAGTGGAATGATGATTCCGTTGTTGCTGAGGTTGCAGAGGGCAACGTTTACCGCGTAGTCCGCGGTGTGGTTGACCAGGTTGCGACGAAGTCCAAGAACACTCTGGTAACCTGGCAGATCAACAAGCCGGCGTTCGACAACGACAGCCTGTACTGGATCGACGAGAACGACGACCACCATCTGTATGATTACCTCGAGGCTACCTTCGATGCTGACACGTTCTTCTACAAGATTGACGATCGTCCGCAGGTTGGTAAGGACCGCGATGTTACCATTGGCCAGGGCTTCAAGGACGACCTGAGCAGCGATCTGAAGACCGCTACTTCGGATGATCTGGAAGCTTCCACCTTCATCAAGGCGAACAACAGCGCTGAGTACAGAGTTGCTGACTTTGCAGTACGCAAGTCTGCTACCGGTGAGCTGGCTGCAGTCTTCTGCTTCACGGATGAGTTCGACAACGAGAACGAAGAGCTGACCCGTAGAGAGCTGCGTGAGAGCGATATCACCCTTAAGGATACCGCAGAGAGCAGCACAGCCACGAAGTCCCAGCCGGAGAAGTGGAAGATCACGATTTCTGGCGAGGCACTGGCTGGCGGCAGCGCTATGCAGATTGACATCAACAACAATACCTGCACGCTGAATGTAGCACAGGGCGACCTGCCGAGTAAGGTTGCGCAGGCGCTGGTAGCTGCGATTAACAGTGCTAACGATACCAATATCGCTACTTTGAGCTGGACCAACGGGAAGGACAACAAGACTGCAATCGTTGAAATTGAGAGCGTAGATGATCAGGCGCTTGATATTCCTGCGAAGCAGGAGGCGGATGGTATCACCTTCACTGCTGAGATGACCCAGGTAGCTGGCCCGATTGCCGTAGATCCGAATCCGGCGTCTTCGACCATCACGGTTGGCAAGAGCAGCAGCAAGAGCGACATCTTCTACGCTGAGAATGCAGCGCAGACCCTGACGATTGCTGTTGGTGCGGCGAATGGCGCACTGGCGAACCAGACGATTACCGTTACGCTCAACAAGCAGACCTCTTACTCCAGAGACGAGGTTGCACGGCTGATTGCAGCAGCAATTTCCGATCTGAACCTTGCGGTACACGTTGAGGTGAAGGGTTCGGTTGTTACCGTGACCGACGACGCTGTGGCTGGCGGATTGTCTATCGACCTGGAGAACCAGGCGACTGTTACGGTTTCTTAATCCGGCATTCTAAACAGCAAATCTTGCAGATGAAACGCTGCAAACAAAACAACAAACACTGAAAAGTGCTGGTTGGGCGTCCCCCGTAAGGGGGACGCTTTTTTTGCCTGCGGACGTTCCGGGCCGCGCTTCTGTGTGGTAGGTGGGCGCAGAAACGGGCCGCCCCAATGGAATGGGGCGGCCCTCACTGCGTGTTCAATGAAGAGATAAAGATTTGGTGGAAAAGGCTGCGCGCCGCGGTGCATCGAAAGACGGGCCGCGGGCCTGTGGACGCCTGATGGATTACAGCAATGCCTGTACATACGACCGCAGGTGAGCCCGTTCCGCCTCTGGGATGTCCAGCAGCGCAATGGCTTGGTCGACGGTATAGCTGCCATTGCGTGCGAGCGACACAAGGAATTTCACCGAGGTTTTCTTCCTGACCTCTGCTTCGACTTCCCTGCGGATTTCCTCAAACACATTGCACATTTCTCTGATCCCCTCCCTATCCTCCTTGAAATACCGTACCCTGTCAGCCAACAGCTTGTGATGCATTTGCTGTGGCTCGCCGCAGAACAGATCATGGATCAGCCTGCCCAGCGGCGTGTCTCCGCGGAAAGCGCCGTTTACATATACGATATGCGACTCGTCGCCAAAGGGCCTGCCTGTTTCCGCAATGACACGGTCAATGTGGTAAAGCGGGCTGCCCTGACCAAACACGTCGGTGTCGGTCACAAAAATAATGTAGGTTTCCGTCAGCTGTTCTGCGCTGTCGTTGCTCAGCAGATTGCTGGAATCGAGCAGGCTGCTGTTGTAGCGCGCCTGCTTGAGGGCTGCGCCGCTGCTGATGTGCTGGACCTCGATATTATAGCGCTTGCCGGCCGGGTCCGAAGCAAAGATATCTAGCCGGACTTCACGTTCCTGCAGGGGATCGGTGCTGCACTGGGACCATGTCGATTCCACCTGTAGGTCAGGCCGTTCCAGGATCGTGCGCATCAGCAGGGCGGCGCATTCGGCGCTGCCCTCGAAGCACCTGGTCATAAAATCACCGTCAATCAGCCGCAGCTGACGGATACGCTGCAAATAGCCCTCATACCGTTCACCAAATTCTGTCAGCTCCATAGCGGTTTCCTCCCTTCTGACTCCTGCTTTCGGAGTCTTGTGTTTATTATAGCATAAAAAGTGCTTTTCGTCAAATATTGGCGGATTTGGAGGATTGCGCCGTTACAGCGGCGCTTGCCTGCGTTTTCCAGGGAATACGGAGAGAGAAAACGTTTGCTTTTGCTGGGTTCGGACTGTTTATAATACAATTCTTTCGCCGCGCGCCACGCGCCGTTCGACCTCGCGCAGCTGCGCCCGGCTCCATTTGGAGGGATCGCTGCCCAGCTTGACCGGCTGCGTGCCGCCGCTGCCGTTTTCGGCTGGTCGGCGCCGGTTGGCGCGTACCTTGTCAAGGGCCTGGCGCTCGGCCTGCTGCGCCGCCTGGGAAAGCAGTTCATCCTGATGGCACAGCCGGTAGGCGGTCAGCATATCGACTTGGCGTTCGATCAGCTTGCCGAAGTGGGGATTCTGCTGCAGCTCGGCGCGCAGGTCAAAATCGGGATACTGCGCCCGGACCTGGCTGGCCTCGGCGTTCAGACGGTGATACAGCTCGTTTTGCAGCTGCTTGGTCTGCTGGGCCTCCCGCAGTGTGCGCAGCTCTTGGGAATCGGCCTCAGCCTGCAGCAGGCGGCGGTATTGGGCGGGTTTCATCCCGGCAGCCGCGGCGGCGGAGGACCAGTAGGCTTCATCGCTTTCCAGCGCCTTGCGGACGGCTTCGGCGGCGCCCTCGCCGTCTGCGATTTCGTACCGCTGCCGGAGCAGCGCCATGACCGGCCGGGCGGCGGACAGCTCGGCGTTGCAGCTTTTCAGGCGGCGGTCTAGGATGCGCTGCACCCGGTCGCCGAAGTCCTGTTTGTATTCGCCCTTGATCAGTTCGTCGAAGGTAGGGCGGTGTTCTGCGGGTTCCTGCGCTGGTTCTGCCTCGCTGCCCGCTGCGGCTGCTGCGGGGCCTGCTTCCTCGCCAAAGGCGTCCAGGCGGATGGGGAAATCATGCATAAAAATACCTCCTTTGCGGATCTCTGCGCGTGTTCTGTGAAGAACGTGGGCTATAGGGTTGGCTCTGCCGGGGAGATGTGGACGTCGTTTCGCACCGCTGCGATCTGCCGAAGCCCGATTTCGGCCATCCGGCCCATGATGCGTGCAGCCGCATGGCCAGGGAGGGGCAGCCGCGCTTCGCCCGGGCCGATGTGCCAGCAGGCCGGTCCGCCAAGGCTGTCCAGCCCGCCCGCCAGTGCATACAGTATAGCGGAGACAGCCGCGCACCCGGCGCTGTCCTGCGCATGGCCGTGCGCGGTGATGCAGTGCGGTGAAATATGGATTTGAATCATGTCGTTTATACTGGCGCGGGGGGGGGGGGGGGGGGGGGGGGGGGCGCGGGGGGGGGGGCGCCGCGGGGGCCGGGCGGGGGGGGCGGCGGGGCCCCCCCCCCCGCGGGGCCCCGGGGGGGG
>CANPPM010000225.1 GCA_947575935.1 uncultured Butyricicoccus sp.
GTATCCGGTACGATTGCGTCAGTCCCCTCTTCATAGTTGGAGATTCGGGACAGTATGCTATCCCAGTATTCCAGTTTATTTTTGTTAAGCTCCATAACCAGCTTGTTCCTCCTTTATTGGCTGCTTCTACCCAAATCCTATGGTATCAGCGGAGGGAATAGAACCGAAAGAGGAGAAAAGGGCCTTTCTACAGTCTGATTTTATCAGACTGCGACTCGTCAACAGCAAAAATATCTGAAATCTTGAGTATTTTATGCAATTTTCTGCACAACCTGCAGATGATAGACTTCTATGGTTTGGCTATCAGAAAATATCAGTGGTTTTTGAATTCTACTTGGCGGTTGTGGCTTTTTAGGCTGCATTTTTTCTTTCCATAAATAAAATCTCCATAATGGTGTTTCGATTTTACACCGTTATGGAGATTGATATAATTTCTGAAATGGTTCTGGATTGAACGAATATAGGTGGGAACGTTAGACAAGGGATCGAGACTGTCGGAATTTGGCCATCATGTTTTCTATCCGTGGATAGTGTATTTTTTACTTTTGATTTAGAATTATGGTATGGAGCGAACTGCAATACATTCTACTTCCACCTTTGCCCCCATGGGCAGTGCTGCCACCTGGACGCAGGAACGTGCAGGTGGATTTTCTGGAAAATATTTTTCGTAAACGGTATTGAACGCCGCAAAATCTGCCATATCCGCGAGAAAACAAGTCGTTTTAACAATCCGGTCCATACCTATGCCGGCTTCTGCAAGGACTGCTTTCAGGTTTTTCATTACCTGTTCTGTCTGTTCTTCTATCGTTTCCGCAGCGATCCTGCCAATGACGGGATCAAGCGGAATTTGGCCCGAAGTAAAAAGGAAAGGATCCGATGCGATTCCTTGTGAATATGGACCGATTGCAGCGGGGGCAAAATTAGTAGAGATTACTTGTTTCATCATTAAAAGATTCCTTTCATACAAAAATATTGAAAGCGAAATTTCTTCTGCACGCAAAACAGCAAGGTTACTGCCGCAGGTCAGACAACATATTTTTGCTGTGCGGCATATCTTTAAAACAGGCCTAAGGATGTCTTAGCTATGAAGTTTTTTCATGCGCAGCTGATGATTCAGAATTTTCTTACGGATACGCACGTTTTTGGGGGTAATTTCCAGAAGCTCGTCGTCTTTAATGAATTCGAGTGCTTCTTCAATAGACATCACATGCGGCGGAATCAACCGCAGTGCATCATCTGAACCGGAAGCGCGAGTATTGGTCAGCTGCTTTTTCTTGCAGACATTAACCGCCATATCCTCGCTTTTAGGCGTGCAGCCAACCACCATTCCTTCATACACTTGAATTCCGGCGCCAATAAATAATGTTCCACGTTCCTGTGCATTAAACAAACCATAGGTGATGGATTCACCGGTTTCGAAAGCGATCATTGATCCGGTAGAACGTTTTTGAATTTCGCCGCGGTATGGCTGATAGCTGTGAAAGACAGAGCTCAATACGCCTTCGCCGCGAGTATCGGTAAGAAATTCATTGCGATAACCAAACAGACCGCGTGCAGGAACCAAAAATTCGACTCGCATCCGATCGCCCTTGGGATTCATGGAGACTAACTCCCCTTTTCTTGATCCCATTTTTTCCATAACAGAGCCAACGGCATCCTGCGGTACATCGGCAATCATACGTTCAATTGGTTCACACTTTACACCGTCGATTTCTTTAAGCAGGGCGCGTGGCGCGCCTACCTGGAACTCATAACCTTCTCTGCGGAGGTTTTCAATCAGGATAGATAGATGCATGTCCCCGCGCCCACAGACACGGAAAGATTCTGTGGTTTCCGTTTCATTTACCCGAAGAGAAACATCTTTCAGCAGTTCTCGGAAGAGACGGTCACGTAAGTGGCGGGAGGTTACATATTTGCCTTCTCTGCCTGCAAACGGGCTGTCGTTTACAGAGAAATACATTTCAACTGTCGGTTCAGAGATCTTTACAAATGGCAGCGGCTGTACGTTATTTGGGTCACAGATTGTTTCGCCAATGGTAATGTTTTCAATCCCTGAGAAACAAACGATATCTCCCGCGTCGGCGCTTTCAACCGGTGTGCGGCCAAGTCCGTCGATCGCATATAAGGTAACCAGCTTAGAAGGATAAGGCGTCGTGTGGCCGTGGTAGTCGCAGACGGTTACTTGCTGGCCAACGCGTACGGTACCGCGCTCGATCCGCCCAATACCAATTCGCCCGACATAGTCATTATAGTCAATGGAGGAAACCAACATCTGCATTGGACCTTCTCCATCTACATGTGGTGCGGGCACATGCTCCAAAATCTGCTCAAACAGGGGTGTTAGGTCGCTCCCTTCTGTGTTCGGCGACATAGATGCGGTGCCTGCACGGCCTGAGCAATAAATAATGGGGCTATCCAACTGTTCGTCGGTCGCATCTAAATTGAGCAGCAGTTCGAGTACCTCATCGCCGATTTCATTGAGCCTTGCATCAGGCCGGTCAATCTTGTTAACGACGATAATGATTTTGTGTCCAAATTCCAGCGCCTTCTGTAGTACGAACCGGGTTTGCGGCATCGGGCCCTCGGCGGCGTCTACCAGCAGCAATACGCCGTCAACCATTTTCAGTACGCGCTCAACTTCACCAGAGAAATCTGCATGCCCCGGAGTGTCTACAATATTAATCTTAGTCCCTTTATAATGAACCGAGGTGTTTTTAGACAGGATGGTTATGCCGCGCTCCCGCTCGATATCATTAGAATCCATCACGCGCTCTTCAACCACCTGATTTTCTCGGAAGATGCCCGCCTGCTTAAGCATTTGATCTACCAGCGTCGTTTTCCCATGGTCAACATGCGCGATGATCGCAATATTCCTTAAATCATTTCTTATCATATATAGCCTCCAAATCGGGGTATTTTTCATCGTTTCTTATTATACCCCGCCCTACATCGTTTTTCCAGATATCGATTTGTAAAATTTACGTATGCGTGTACAAAAAAAACTGTGCGAAATTTTCAAAAAAATTTGAAAAAATTATTGACATTTCCTTTGAAATTAGATATAATAACATCTGCCAGCGAATGGATAGTCTGGTATACAGCCGAATTGTGTAAAGGTAGCACGACAGACTCTGACTCTGTTTGTGAGGGTTCGAATCCTTCTTCGGCTGCCACTTCTAACCGTGAAACCGTCAATTCCTTTTTGGATTGGCGGTTTTTGCGTTTGAAATTGTACTAATCTCTCCCCTTGTATGGGTCTAGTTATGCGTCAGGGGCGCTGCGAATGCGCAGCTGCTCCCCTGACAGACGGAAGGATATCCCCTTCTCACGTTCTGAGCTATTCAGAAATGAAATTATTTTTGCATCAGCGAGATTCCGGCAGCTGTGCCAGAAGGATTGCACAAAAGACCAATGCACACCCTCCCAGCTCACGCAGTGAAAGCGATTGATGTAGTAATAACCATCCTGCCAACACCGATATCACAGATTCCAGACTCAAAATAAGAGAGGCTACTGTTGGGTCGGTATCCCGCTGTCCGATAATCTGGCAGGTATAGGCCACGCCACAGCTCATCACACCGGCGTATAAGATAGGCATCCAGGCGGTCAAAATCTGCTGAAAAGATGGTTTCTCAAATATAAACATGCCAATGGAACAAAGAATGCCGCAGGTAAAAAATTGGATGCACGATAATCTGACGCCATCTGCACGGGGGGAAAAATAGTCAATCACCAATATGTGGATTGCAAAAAGCAGCGCGCAGACCATTACCAGCAGGTCGCCAAAAGCGATTGAAAAGCCTTCTGTCACACACAGCAGATACATGCCAACAACCGCAATTCCAACTGCCAGCCATACTTTTCCGCTGACACGTTTTCGAAATAACAGACCGAGCAACGGCACCAGGAGGATGTACAGCGCGGTAATAAATCCTGCTTTTCCTACGCTGGTGCGTTGGATTCCAAACTGCTGGAACGAACTGGCAACAGCAAGGAACACGCCGCAGCAAATGCCTCCAATCACTAAATCCCGACGAGAACCGATGTTTTGTTTAGGTTTCCCATGATCCAACAGGAAAATACAAGGGATCAGCACCATACCTCCAATGATGGAGCGAACTGCATTAAAGGTAAACGGGCCAACGTAGTCCATTCCCGCTGACTGCGCAACGAACGCCACGCCCCAGATTACCGCCGTTAAAAGGAGAAGCAGGCTGCTTTTCAAAGTTGTTTTTTTCATATCCATTCCTCCTGGAGAAGTTGTTTTCAAAAGAAAGATTCCGAACGACAATGCTATTATTATCCGACATTTTATGAAGATTTTCAAGAGGAACCTTTTTGTTTTGTAAAAACTATATATGGAACCAGAGCAAATCCTCTTTGGAAAAAGGAGATATGACCAAAAGTGTGGGTTTTCCACGTCGGGCAAAACCAATTCAATACAGGAATAAGGGCGCGCCATTTGGGCGCTTGTAACCTATTTAAACGGATCTTGACGAGGGAGTTTTATGGAAATTCAGCAAGTTACAGAGAATAAAATGAAATATAAAGAGTTATTGCTGCTAGCCGACGAGCAGGAAAATATGATTGCTCGTTATCTTACCCGCGGGACGATGTTTGTGCTGAACGAAACAGAAGTACGGGCGCTCTGCATTGTGACAGATGAGGGAAACGGAATACTGGAAGTCAAAAGCCTGGCCGTTGCGCCAGCGTGGCAAAGAAAGGGGTATGGGCGCACGTTGATCGATTTTCTTTGCGCACGATACATGGAGATGTTTCATACGCTGCAGGTTGGCACTGGAGA
>CANPPM010000226.1 GCA_947575935.1 uncultured Butyricicoccus sp.
ATCCTGCGTCAGGTTTTCGGCACGGTCGGTAGCAATATACTCGCCGTCGCGGTAGATGGTGATGTCGTCAGAAATACGGAAAATTTCGTCCATTTTATGAGAGATGTAGATAATGGCAACGTTCTTTTCCTTAAGTTCAGCGATGATGCGGAACAGATGCTCAACCTCAGCGTCTGTCAGCGCGGAGGTCGGTTCGTCCATGATAACGATTTTGCTGTCATAAGAGACCGCCTTGGCGATTTCAACCATCTGCATTTTTGCAACAGACAGGTCGCCCATCTTTGCATCCGGATTTACATCCAGGCCCAGTTTTTGGAACAGGGCAAGGCTATCTTCACGCATCTTCTTGTGGTCGACCATGAAGCCGTTTTTAAGCGGGACGCGGCCAAGCCACAGGTTTTCCGCCACGCTGCGCTCTGGAACAGGGGACAACTCTTGATGGATCATGGAAATGCCCGAGTTGAGCGCTTCCAGCGTGGTCTTGTAGTGGATTTCTTTCCCCTCGAATACGATCTTGCCGCTCGTGGGGGGGTGAATACCGATGAGGCATTTCATCAGCGTGGACTTGCCAGCGCCATTTTCGCCCATCAGCGTATGCACCGTACCCGGCCTTACCTTAAGCTGTACGCCCTTCAAGGCGCGCACGCCAGGGAATTCCTTCACGATGTCGGTCATCTCCAGGATGTATTCTTGACTCACTTCTTCTTCACCTCTGTACTTTTATTTTTGTCTGCAGCGGCAGCCGCCGCAGCCCCTTTTCTAAGAAAGGGACATTGCGTGCAATGTCCCTTTACTTACAGAATCATACCGTGCGGATAGGTTGTAATCAGTCGTAATTTGCTACGTTGTCAGCGGTGACAGGCTCGAAGGGAATCCAGACAACATTGCCGGTCTCGTCGGTCTCATAGTTGGTACCATCGTTGATCGGCTTGCCGTTGATCAGGTTCAGCGCAGCGCGCAGCGCGCCCTCGCCCTGGCCAAACGGATTCTGGTAAACGCTCATCATAAGCTCGCCGTTCTTGATGGATTCGCGGCCGTCGGTGGAAGCGTCGATACCGACGATCGGGATTGTAGTCGGATCCAAGCCCTTGCTCTTCATTGCTTCGATCGCGCCCAGTGCCATTGCGTCGTTGTTGGAAATGATGCAGTCATACTCTACGGTATCAACCAGGGGGGAGATCATGTCCATCGCGGTTGCACGGTCGTAATCTGCTGCCAGAGGCGCAGAGGCTTCGGTCGCATTGATGCCGCCATCTTCCAGCGCCTTCTTGACGGAAAGGGTACGGTTCTCGGTAGAGGTCTGGCCGAGGATACCGTTGAGCAGGATGTACTTGATGTCGGTCTTGCCCTGGCCCTTGAAGTACTCGGTGAGGAACTCGCCCTGGAACTTGCCGGAGGTCATCTCGTCAGAGCCGACGTATACGGCGTTCTCGCTCAGCACGGAGGGGTCGGTGGGGTAACGGTTTACGAAAACGACCTTCATGTCGCCGGCAGACTCGACGCACTGCTGAGCAGTCGCAGGGTCAACCATGTTGATGATGATAGCCTTTTCGCCCGCGTTTTTCGCGGTCTCAATGTACTGGAGCATTTTGCTGGTGTCAGAGTTTGCGTCCTGGGTGGTCAGGTTGACGCCAAGCTCCTTCGCGGTATTGACCGCTGCAGACTCCAGCTCGCTGAGGAACTCGTCGCGCTGGGCCATAATCAGCGTCATGCTTTCGCCGCTGCCGGAAGCGTCGCCGTTTCCAGAAGCGCCGTCGCTGCCAGCATCCGCAGCAGCATTGCCGCCGTCGTTTGCGGGCGCGGCGTCGTTACCGCCGCAGCCGGCGAGTGCGCCGCACAGCATGCCGCATGCGAGGAGCATAGCCAAAATCTTTCTCATAATCATCATTCTCCTTTATTTTTTTTGGGCGGACGCTCCGCCCGGGGGTACAAAAATAGTCATGATTATTACACGGTTGTCCGTCAGGTGTCCCGCCGGATACGACGGGAACCCGAGCGGTAGTGAGAAGAAGAAAAAGGAGCACGCAGCTGCCGTGCAGCAGCCGGTATATGGTGCCCAGACGGAAAACCGCTGAATTTTATGGTATTGCGAACCCTGTGGTTTTCGTCTGAAACTAAAATACCATATTTCACACGAAGAAGCAATCTTTTTGGGCGACTATCATTCAAACGTGATTTTTATTGGACATATTAACAAAAAATAGAAAGGTAATCTGTGTAGAATAATGCAATTCTCACGGAAGCACGTGCACGCACGTGCACATATCGTGCAATTTTATGATGTATTTCACACTTTTCAAACAGTGAAAATTGTGCTATAATAAGGGCGAAGACATTTTGCGGCGTTAAGGAGGTAGATGGAGATGGCAGTTACGATCCAACAGCTGGCAGATGCCTGCGGCGTATCGAGGGGGACGGTCGACCGGGCGCTGCATAATAAAAAGGGGGTCCGCCCGGAGGTTGCGGCACGTATACAGGAAATGGCGCGCATGATGGGCTATATTTCACCGCGCAGCTGCCCGGTGGTCGCAGAACGGCCGGTGCGGATTGGTGTGGTGCTGCATACGGCGATTTCTTCTTTTGTGCGTAAGCTGGCCGATTATTTTCGGACGTATCCGGCGCAGGAGTTATTGCCGGTAGAAACGATTGTGCGGATGCAGGACGGTCTGGATGTGCAGCATCAGTTGGCATTGATTGACGAACTGGTGGAGGATGAGCATGTGGACGGGCTGGCGCTGATGCCGCTGGCATCTTCGCAGGTAAAAGCGCGGATTGACGCGCTGTCGGCGCAGGGCGTGCCGGTGGTTACGTTTAACACGGATATTGAGGATTCCAACCGGCTGGCTTATGTGGGCTCGGACAGTATCGCGTCGGGCCGCGCGGCGGCGGCCTTGATGGGAATGCTGCTGGGGGGGCGTGGAATGGTGCTGCCGATCATCGGGCAGCGTTCTGGGCATTATGCGGATCATCAGCGGCTGACCGGTTTTGCGGAGGAGATGCAGCTGAAATATCCCAATATTCAGCTTTTGCCGTCGGCCTGTTGTTTTTTGGACTCGGCGTTGGCAGAGCGGCTGGTGCTGCGGGAGATGGAGAGCAATCCGCTGCTGAGTGGGGTTTATATTTCGACGGTTGGACGGACGGGGGTATATCGTGCGCTGAAAAAGGCCGGGGTTGCAGGGAAGGTACATGTAGTTGTGCATGACCTGACGCAGGATAATCTGGAAATGATCCGTGATGGGGTTGTGGACTTTGCAATTGGCCAGGATGTGAAAACGCAGGGGACGCTGCCGCTTCGCTTGCTGTATCAGTATTTGACCAAACACCAGACTCCAGAACGGCGTGTTTATACCACTAATATCGATATTAAGTTCCTATATAATACAAATGACGAAATTGATCATTATCTGTATTGATGCGCTGGGGGCTGAGGGCGTTTTTGCATTAGGACGGCGGAAAGGGAGCGTGGTGAAAGCATGCAGGAGAAGACGGGGGATGCGGGCGGACTGGCGTATTATGCGGTCAAGCAGGTTTCGGGCAGCCCGTTGGATGGTTTTGGGACGGGCGGCGGCCCGACGAGGAGAAAACGGATTTTATTTTGCACCGAGGGAATGCAGACATCAAAAAAGCAGCTGCACACGTCTCCTGTTGAGATCGCAGCTGCTTTTTCAGCGGATTTTTTAATTGCGCTTGCCGGGGATTGGGGGGGAACTGGCTTCTTGGCGGTCTAAGGCTCGTTTGCAAAGAGGCGTGTGATGAAGCAACAGCCTTTTTGCCGGCATATTTTTTCAGGTTTTCTTGTGGCGCCTCCAGTCATCCTGGATTCCAGGCGGTGCGCCGGGGGATTCAGTTTTGTTTGCGGACAATGCTGTAATCATCCCCAGGCTGGAAAAAGGGGCAGGTCTTAGCCTGCATCACACGCAGGAATTCGTCCTCATCCAGCATTAGCGCGCAGTCGTATTCGTGATAGGCTTCATCCAGTACGCCGTTGCGGCAGTTTTCACAGTTGGTTTCCATTAGTTAAAATACACCAGCTCTTCCTCGGGCTTTTCGGCGGGCTCAATGCTGGTGGCATAGAGTACCGGACCGTCGCCGCGGTATTGTGGGTAATATTCGGTTGCAACCTTGGCCGTCACGGTGACCCAATCTTCCTGCTGGAGACTTTTGGCTTGCTTCGTGCGGCAGATAAAGCCAATAAAGGTCACGTCGTCTGCGCAGCAGACCATCCCGAAGCGCCCTGGGACAAATTCGTCGTCTGGGAAGTTTTTTCCGCGGAAGACCATGCCCTTGAGCCTCACAGTTTTGCCCTCATACTTGGCAGGGTCGTTCATGGCGTCCATGTACCAAAGACCATAATCCGGATCGGAGATCTCGATAATTGGCGCATCGAGGTCGAATGGGGGAGGCATGCCCTCCGCATAATCCTCAGAGTTACCATTGATATCCTCTAAGAAGATGGTGGCGCGCGGGTTCATCGCACGGATATTCTTGCTGCGGATGAATTCTTTGGTTTTTTCAGTGCACCGGTTGAAAACGACCAGATCAGCAAAGCCAATCTGTTCGAGCATTTTTGCCCCCATGTTGTTGACATACATTTCAAAGGTTTCGGCATTGATGGAATTTACGACCTGGTACAGCTGCCACTCCTGCGGGAAAGCGGCGTCCAGCGTGCTGGTCTGCCACATGCCGTTATATTCAATTACGATGCGGTCAGGGCGGTATTTCCGTGTGAGCAGCTGACAGTAGGTACGGGTGAGAGACGCTTC
>CANPPM010000227.1 GCA_947575935.1 uncultured Butyricicoccus sp.
CTTCTGCGTGCATTGTGCATTTCCTGTTAAAACTTTCAGCTGTTTTGGGCAAATCATGTTGACTTTGCGGTGAATCTCTTGTACAATATGGAGTAGAGGCTAAGCCGCTTTTCCGACATGGATTGCGGTGGGAAGAATTTCAGGAGGTTATGAAAAATGTTAGATCCGAAAAAGGTAAAGCTTGGTATCTGCCCGATTGGCTGGTCAAATGACGACATGTGGGATCTTGGCGACGAGAACACTTTCCAGCAGTGTGTTTCTGAAATGAAGCTTGCAGGCTTCGACGGCTGCGAGGTCGGCCACAAATATCCGGAGAACCGTGAAGTCCTCAAGCACATGCTTGACGTACGCAATATGACGATCGCATCCCGCTGGTTCTCCTCCTTCCTGGTGGACAAGCCGTACGAAGAGGTTGAGGCCGAGTTCATTAAGGAACTCGAGTACCTCTCTTACGTTGGCGCATCCGCAATCAACATTTCCGAGCAGTCCGGTTCCATCCAGGGTATGCTGGACAAGCGCGTCCTCAAAGATAAGCGCATCATGAACGATGAAGAGTGGGCGCGCCTGTGCGACGGCCTGAACAAGCTGGGCAAGCTCTCGCTCGAAAAGTATGGCATCAAGTCCTGCTTCCATCACCACATGGGCACTGTCGTACAGACGGTCGAGGAGACCATCCGCCTGATGGAGAATACCGACCCGAAGTATGTTTTCCTGTGCTTTGACACCGGCCACTTTACTTTCGCAGGCGAGAATCCGGTCGATGTGCTGGGCAAATTCGCCAACCGCGTCGGCCACGTTCATCTGAAGAACATGAGAATGCCGATCGTTGAAAAGGTAAAGGCAGAGGATTGGTCCTTCCTGAAGGCAGTCCGCAGCGGCGCATTCACCGTACCGGGCGACCCGGATGGCTGCGTAGATTTTGATTCCGTGTTCGAGATCCTTGACAAAGCCGGCTATGAGGGCTGGATCATGGTTGAAGCGGAACAGGATCCAGCGGTTGCAAACCCGTTTGAGTATGCCAAGATGGGCCGCGAGTACATCACCAAGCACACCGGCCTGGGCGGCGAAGTTGTGCTGAAATAAACTGCCGTAATACGCTCGGGGGCGTTCCATCCGGAACGCCCCTTTACCATTGGAGGGAAGATCTTGCATCCCGATATCCTGTTTTTTTTCAACGAAAAACCAGCTGCCCTTGCGGTTTACCAGCAGCTGGAAGCAGCGCTTTTGAAACGCTTTCCCGAAACGTGTATTCGGGTAACCAAAACGCAGATATCCTTTTCCAACCGCTATCTTTTTGCAGCGGCAAGCCTGCCCAAGCGCAAACGGGAAGATTCTCTGATCGTCAGCTTCGGGCTGGGCTATCGGAAACTTTCCCCACGCATTTTCTGCGCTTCAGAAGCTGCGCGGAACCGGTGGACACATCATGTCGCAGTGCGTGATCCCTCTGGGCTCGACGACGAGCTGTTTGGCTGGCTCGCCGAAGCCTATACGTTTTCCGCTGTAAAATAACCTCCCACCCCCTATCTTTCCCAATGCCTTCCGTCAGGACGCAGACCGCTCCCCCATCCGCAGAATGTTCCTGTGAAAATTGTTACGCCGTGTTTGAAAATCGGAAATATGACGGGCATTTCCTGCGATACGAGCCCCATTCTGCGGAAGCAGCCGACGCTTTCAACCCTGTGCAAGGCCCAAAGGACTGAAAAAAACGCACGATTTATGGCGCATTATATGTCATAAATCGTGCGTTTTTGATTCACTATGCTTTTGTATCCCCGATACGTGCGACTGCGTCCAAGCCGCCTTGCCAGCAGCCTCCAACGCCTGTCAGAGCTTTGCCAGCGCCTGGTCGAGGTCCGCAATAATATCTTCTGTATTTTCCAGGCCAACCGACAGCCGCACCAAACCCGGCTCAATACCTGCAGCTGCCAGCTGCTCGTCTGTCAACTGCCTGTGGGTCTCGCTGGCAGGATGCAGCACGCAGGTACGGATATCGGCAACATGTACTTCGTTGGAAGCCAACGCCAGGCTATCCATAAATTTCATCGCCGCCTCACGTCCTGCGCTGATATTGATGGACATGACGCCGGAGCATCCCAGCGGCAAATATTTTTGCGCGAGCGAATGACACGGATCCTCTTCCAGCGCAGGATAAACCACCCGGTCAATCTTGTCCGACCCCAGCAGATGCCGTGCGACTGCCTCAGCATTTTTGCAGTATTGCGGCATACGTACCGGCAAAGTTTCCAACCCCAAATTCAGCAGAAATGCCGAATGTGCAGCCGGATAACACCCAAAATCACGCATCAGCTGCATACGCGCCTTAATGATATAAGCCATTTCACCGAATTCCCGCGTATAAACGACACCGTGATAACTCTCATCCGGCTCCGTAAAATCCGGGAATTTTCCGCTCGCCGCCCAGTCAAACCGGCCGCTGTCAACAATCACGCCGCCGCCCTGTACCGCGTGGCCATCCATATATTTGGTGGTTGAATGAATGACGACATCCGCTCCCCATTCTATCGGACGGCACAAAATCGGGGTGGCAAATGTATTGTCAACGATCAGCGGCACGCCATTCCGATGGGCGATCCCCGCAAATTTCTCAATATCAAACACCGTCAACGCAGGATTTGCCAGCGTCTCACCGAACACCGCCTTCGTATTGGGTTTAAACTGCTTCTCAATCTCCTCTGCCGGCGCGGATGCATCCACCCAAATACATTCGATCCCCAGCTTTTTCAGCGTAACCGAAAACAGGTTGACTGTGCCGCCATAGATTGTGGTGGCTGCAATAAAGCTGTCCCCCGCACTGCACAGATTCAGAATCGAAAGCAGGGACGCCGCCTGCCCGCTGCTGGTCAGCATCGCTCCAACGCCGCCCTCCAGTGCGGCAATCTTTTTTTCAACCGCATCGCAGGTCGGATTGGCAAAGCGTGAATACATGTACTCCATCGGCATATCAAACAGCGCCGCAATATGAGCGGTTGAGTCAAACGTATAGGTTGTAGACTGCACAATCGGCACAACGCGCGGCTCGCCGTTTTTCGGGGTATAGCCCGCATGCAGCGCTTGCGTTTCAATTTTCATTCAGAATATCCTCCATGCATCATAAAATTCCGGTAGGAACAACAGGCCGGTCCAGCCCCCACAGAATTGGTCCAGCGGAAAAATCCCGTCAGGCAGTATCCAAGAAAACAGAACGGCATGCCAGAAAAACCGGCAATTTGGTAAATTGGCCATCTTCCAATGTATTTTAGTATAGCATCTTTACCCAAGCGGGTCAAGTATCTCCACAGCGCCAAAAGAGCAGAAATTCTAGGCGTACCATAACGGACGGCAGGAAAAGCGCAGGCGGGCATAACGGTTATCTATTTAGTTCGGCTTTTCGCACATCTTCAAATCATTTCGGTACGCAAAAAACGGTTGCCTGTATTGTACTGTACCGCTCGATCATATGCCGTATGCGCTTGTACCCCAGTGATGGCCCCTCGTCCGGCCGGTACCGCTCTCGCCGCAGCGGGCGCAGACGACTGCATCGAACTTGAATTCTGCCAGACTAGGGCTTGTTTGAAAAATGTCAATACGCCCCAAAAAACGGTCCTTTTTATCCTGCCCCGCAACGTATTGTAGTTGTGGTCGTATCTGGAATCCTGAATCGAAATATCATAATCAATGCCGCCGTCTTCCCACGCCGTTTTTTCGATAACAAACATACAGCATTTGCATTCGTAGGGCAACACAATTCGTCTACTGATATGATTCGCTTTTATCATCTCGCATCATCTGCTTCAGTGTTTCTTTCAACCGTTCATTCATAGCAGAGCCAGGTTCAAAGCACATCCCGATAAGCAATGCGTCTGTATATACAAACACGTATAATGGGGATTTTTCCCCATACCCCGCGGACAGCGTTTCACGCTGGCTGCGGCTCTGCGAGCCTGATTGTTTTTGAAAAACCACAGTAGACACAAAAGGACAGTTTTCAAATTTTCCGGTTTTGCCGGTTCGATGATCTTAGCAAGTTTCAAAAAACCGAGATAGACGGAAATCATGAAAAGCGCCGGAACGGTGCGCAGCCAAAAATGAAATTTTTTGAAAGAAGGGTTTGGGAGCGAAGAGCCATCCACAAGCAAAACGGAGGATCATATCCCCACTCATAGGCGCCCTATTATTTTCTGCGCCTGTATGTATACAAAATGCGCTTTGTATTCGCTCCACCCAGCCTCAAAAATACGAAACCGTTGCAATCTCCATTCTGCATACAGATGAAGATTGCAACGGTTTCCTTAATACTTATTCGTTTATCATTTGCAAGAGAAGATAGATGGCCGGTTGATTCGTTTCAATCCATTCCATATCATGCTGCTCCCTGACAGATATTGCAGCGTTTTTCCATGCATCGAAATACTCCTGTCCGGTTTCTGTACTTAGTTTGATCCGAGCTTCCGGCGCTATATCGTCAATGGCGGCTCTCATAATATGTCCATGCAAATCAGTTTGTCCGCCTTTTAAAAATTCGGTAAAGCAATATTTCAGGGTGTACCGGCCATAGTATGTCAGCTCCCGGCACTCGATGGAGTGTTCCTCAATATAATCCTTCGGATTTGAGGACAGAGTAGGGCTGCTGCAAATCGTCTCAACGAGCGACCCAATCACCTTGTTGGTGTCCAGACCGGTAGACGCAACCGCTTGGGCGTAGCACTCCTGTTTCTGCTGAAGGATGAACTTCTGGCTGTCCATGCCGTCCTC
>CANPPM010000228.1 GCA_947575935.1 uncultured Butyricicoccus sp.
ATGACAAAAAGGACGGGCAGCAGCACATTACACACCTTTTCAATGCCACCCTTTACGCCGCGAATCACCACGAAAGTCGTGATAAACAGCATCAGGGCCAGCCAGAAAATAACCTGCATCGGATTCGAGATAAACTCACCAAATACGCCGCCGACCTCTTCGGCACTCATTCCGGCAAACACGCCGGTCACAGATTTCAGCAGGTATGCAAGCGTCCAGCCCGCGATCCCACCGTAAAACCCCAGGGTCAACAGCAGAGCAATGGTACCAATAATCCCCAGTAAATACCATTTTGTGCCCGGCAGCAGCTTTTTAAGCGCACTGGTATAACTGGTACCGGTATTTCTTCCAATTGCAAATTCCGTCATGAGGACCGGCGCGCCGATTACCAGCAGCGCGATGATGTAAACGACGATAAATGCAGCGCCGCCGTACCGGCCTACCATATAAGGGAATTTCCATACGTTTCCAAGGCCAATCGCACCGCCCATGGAGGCTAGGACGAAGGCAATCCGACTGCCGAATTGTTCCCGTTCTCCGGGAGGAGTAAGCTGGGATGAAGCGTTTCCTTTTGGCATAACTAACCTTTCTTTCCCGGCGTGACCGGAAAGATATTCCCGATCCTGCCGCTTACACGGGTTTAACTTCTCTTTTCTTTGTAAAAATAGAGCATTCCCTCCATAAGTTGTCCTGAAATCCGTATCACAACCAGTTGATTTGCCCGATCCGTACGAGGCGCCTACAGGCGCCCGCCGAACCGGAAGATACAAAGCACAATCGCCAAAGTTTGCGGGACGGTTTGCAGCGAAGCCCCTTCGTCGAGACCTGCTGACAGTTTTCAACGCGCGCTGCAATACCGCAGCTTTTCAAACCGTCCCTGCCCTGGCGTCCCGAAAATCCTTACAGCAGCTCAAAGCCAGCAGTAAAGTGCCGCAGCGCAGTAATCGGGCCTTCATAAATCAGCTTCATGCCCTTGTACTGATCACGATTCTGATAAATGTAGTCCAGTGCATTGACAATGCAATCCAAATGGTTATTCGTATAAACACGGCGGGAAACCGAAATACGCATCAGCTCCAGCTCAGGCCAGATCGGCTCGCCGGTCTCCGGATCCTTGCCGCCAAAAGCACAGCCGCCCATTTCCACTGCACGAATACCGGCTTCCTGATACAATGCAACAACCAGCCGCTGCGCCGGGAACTCACACTGTGGAATCTGCGGGAAAAAGCGCCGGCCGTCTACATAGATCCCGTGGCCGCCGGAAGGTTCAACAATCGGAATCCCCTTTTCCTTCAGGCAGTCGCCTAAGTACTTAACCTGGTTAATGCGGTATTCCAAGTATTCATCAGTGGTAGCCTCCAACAGGCCGACTGCCAGTGCCTCCATATCGCGGCCAGACTGTCCGCCATAGGTGATAAAGCCTTCGTGCACGATTGCCTGCACGTTGGAATACAGATAAAAATCGTGGTTACGGGTTACAATCAGGCCTCCGATGTTGACCAGTCCATCCTTTTTGGAACTCATGGTTGCGGTTTCACAATAGGAGAACATCTCACGGGTAATTTCACGGATGGATTTATTCTCATAACCGGGCTCGCGCTGCTTAATAAAATATGCGTTCTCCGCCAAGCGGGCAGAATCGATCACCATCGGAATGCCGTTCTTCTTCGCAAACTCACTGACCTCTCGAATATTTGCCATGGAGACAGGCTGACCGCCATTGTTATTGCAGGTTACCGTGATAATAATAACCGAAATGGAATCCGCTCCATGCTCATCCAGGATCTTCTGCACCTTCCTCAGGTCGATATTGCCCTTAAAATCCTCCGCAGGGCTGGCCGCGTCCAAACCTGCGTCAATGACGCAGTCTACCGGAAACGCGCCCAGGATTTCCGCGTTGCCATGGAACGTATCAAAGTGCATATTGCCAACGGCATATTTGCCGGGCTTTGCATAATACTGCGCCATAATGAAATCCGCGCCGCGACCCTGATGGGTCGGCTGAACATAAGGCATGCCGAAAACTTCCTGCGCGGAAGCTTCAAGCTTATAAAAGCTCTTGCAGCCTGCGTAACTCTCATCGCCCAGCATCATGGCGGACCATTGTTCAGTACTCATTGCAGTCGTGCCGGAATCTGTCAAGCAGTCAACATATACATCCTCAGCCTTCAGACGAAACGCATTGTACTGTGCTTTCTCCAACGCCTCGGTACGATAAGCTCGGGTGGTTTTTTTGATCGGCTCTACCACTTTAATTCGGAAAGGCTCGGCAGTCTGAAAATTACGTTCCATTTTATGTTCCTCCTAATTTTGATCTTCAGAAATCTGAATCAATTTTTAACCGGTAACTAAATTTTACAATACATAAGTAAAAATGTCAATGTGTAAAAAATTATAAAACTATGTTAAATATTTTGTGCAACATTTAAAAAAGTTTCTTTTTCATTGCATATTACTTGTTATCATATCCATTTTATCTTATAAAGATACTACTGGAACAACAATTCACTAGGAAACAGATGTCCGCATCATGTAATTTTAAAATAATTTATAATAAAATATTATTACAATGTAACTTAATAAAACATCTTGTTCGTAAAAATAGCGCGGTTTAAACCACGCTTCCGCTGATCTGAAAATTTCCAGAAAAATCTATTTTCACGTTTTTCGTCAATTTGGGAGGAGAAAGAATTTATCCGAAATATCTGTTGCAATTTGTCCCGCGGAGCAGCGGAAGTTTAGTGCGATACAGCGTTCTTTCCTATCGTTTGCGAGACGTCCCGCAAGTGCCTGCGCCATATGCGGCCCATCGTTACAGATTTGAATTCTATCATCATCGCCACGCTTTTTTGATCCAATGTACAGAAACAGGATAAAATCCAGTCTTTTTATGGTAGATTCCCCGCAAATCTCTTGCAAAAAACTTATAAACGCTCTCAAAAGGCCGTCGGAGCAACTATGGCTGCTCCGACGGCCTTTTTTGCGAATGCTGATGAGAAGAGCGATCAAGTGATATCCCGTTTCTGATACGTTTTGGTGAGTCCCGAAACAGTTAGCGCGCTATTCATTGTCAATCCTCCTCATACAACAGGGTTAATAAATCAATCCATTTATGCAGCGGTATTCCATTTGCACGGGCAATCCCCATTGCTTCATTGAAATGCTCTTCTATTTTTTCTGCTGTTTCTCCCGCGATAGAAATCTTGATTCTGCGCGGAAACAAAGCGCCCCTTTCCATCTGTTGCTTCAATAAATCCGTCCGCTTGCAGAAGATCGTACGCTTTCTGCACCGTCAAAACACGGATCTGCAGCGATTTCGCAAGGGAACAAATGAAAGGGATCGGTTCTCCGGCTTTCAGCTCCCCACTCATTATTTGTGCTTTGACCTGTGTTGAAATCTGTTCATATAGGGTACGGCTCATTCTGTTACTGATTACAATCTCCAAATCCCCACCCTCTCTGTATCGCATTATAACGTATTCACAAGCACAGCATAATACAGATGAAAACTGTTCTCAAGCATAGCTTTCAAAAAAAACAGAGGGACATAAGGCAGATTCATGTCCCTCCATGTCCCGGCAAAAGCCGGGCATATCTTTGCGTAGAATTAAAATTCCTGGGGAGAAAAAGTAAAAGCAAGCGGTTTTCTTGTGCTATTCCGTGTTTTACAAAATCATCGATATTGACTGAAAAACAGCGCCGGGAAGATTCCCAGCGCTGCCTTCGTGCACAAACGGAAACACAGGAAAAGCGATACCTTTTCAGAAGCGTTCGATCTTGTTTGAAACCGCTTAACACGTCAAGCCATATCCAACGGATCCGCCTAGTATCTTCCCTGTTCGGACCGACAGCCGCCTCTATACGACAATGATCCGGATCTTGCCCCCTTCGTCAACCGGCTTATCTGCGTACAGTTCAAATCGTGAATAGCTGGCTTTCGCCTGCCGAAGGGTAATACATTTTTCAAACGCCGATACATAAACCGGTACATCATCAGCAATCGGGTAATACCCCTTCTTGGTCTTCACCCCGACATAGCCGTCAAAATCACGCAGCGAGACCGTCCCGACATTTTCCGGAACCTGAACGGCCAAATAGACGCGGGCATTATTTTTCAGCGCCGAAGCGGGCAGACCGATGATCTCATTGCGCTTCTGCTTCTTGCCCAGCGAATAATTCAGCAAAAACTCCTTGGTCTCACTCTTCTCTTCAATCAGCGTTGTGATCGTTACGCGGTAATCATAGGTAGAGTGCGTGGTATAGACTTCACCGGTCTCCGGGTCTACCTTTACCTCCCCCGGAATCTCGACCTTCGTATCCTTAACCATACCATAAATCCAGCTTTCTCCGGTGATATCCTGCAGGACAATGGAAATCACTACGCCCGATGCATCCTCCTTGAAGGAAACGATCTTCTCCTCCGGCACAATATCCATATCAATATCATGCTCGGAAATCAATGTCAGCGGTACCTGCTTGCCCACCTGTTCAAACACTTGTACCGTCTTGGAAACATTCCGGTACCCAAGCAAACGGTTCTTGACATCCCAATTCCCAATATCCTCGGTTTCGCTTTCGGTTGTCTTAATCCGTTTGACATTCAGCGTGCCATCTTTATCATTGTTCTGGGTAACGCGCACCTGCTGGCCCACCGCATTCTTTTCCAGGCCAAAAACCTCGATCTCGTTCCCATCCTCATCTTCTTCCCACCGAGAAGCAA
>CANPPM010000229.1 GCA_947575935.1 uncultured Butyricicoccus sp.
AGATCTACACGTTAATTGACACTCTTTCCCTACACGACGCTCTTCCGATCTACATGCAGAATCGTGCCGTCGGCATGCTGGACACGATATTCCACCCCTACGCTGTCGCCAGGCTTCTTCAGGGAACGGATTTTCTCCCGCAGCATCGCCTGATCGTCCACAGCCACCGACGCCGCGATCATATCAAAACCGCTAGCCACCAGCTCCTCCTGAGACGCATACCCCAGGATACGCAGTGCGGCGCGGTTAATACTGAGGATTTGCGCGCCGTCTACCGTATGGGTGATTACACCACAATCCATCGTGGTAAACAGGGTCTCCAACGTATGATTCCGCTTTTGCAGTTCGGCCCGGTATGCATGCTCCTGGGTGACGTCAATAGCCACGCCGACCGTACCCATAACGCTGCCGTCCAGATCATACAGCGGGGATTTATAAGTAGTCAGCAGTCTCGTACCATCCCCGGTCTGAATTGTCTCTTCAGAAATGCAGGTCTGCCGCTTTTCCATCACAATACGCTCTGATTCAATACAGGCAGGATCGTCCTGCTCCACATTCCAGATATATGCATGGCCGCGCCCCTCGACCTGTACCTTGGTTTTGCCAACCGTATGGCAAAAACTGTCATTCACCTTTTCATGAATGCCATTTTTATCCTTATACCAAATCAGATTGGGCACACTGTTAATCGTAGCCTCCAGATACTGGCTGGTCTGCCAAAAATCCCGCAGCAGCCTGCAGCTCTGCTGCCACCGCTGGAATCGGAAACGAAGCTCCACATCAGACATTGGAAGGGTCCAGACATCCTGTATTGCATAAGGGCCCTCTATCACCTGCGCTGTCTGCTCCCAAGAGGCCAGCAAAATAAGTTCGGCCCCTGGCTGCATGACAGGCGCCAACACCTGGAGCGCAGCCCCGGCATCCATCCCCATCAGGCAGGCAAAAACCACATCTGCATGGGCAGCTAGGTCAGGCTCAGGCTGCTCACTTTCTGAAAAAGAATATGTAAAATGCGCAGGCGGCTCAATCCCCCGGACCGCATCGAGCATGCTGCGCTGCAGCCCAGTGCAGTAAAACTGAATATGACAATGATACATGATAACCTCCTGTGCCTTCCTGTTATCCTATATTGTTATTCTAACAATTGCACAGACGGATGTCAATATTGCAGCGCTGTGAAAACCTATAGAAAAAGCAATTTATTGGTATATTTTAGAAATAAATATAAGAAACAGGAAAGCTCTGCCGAAGCCCCTCCCAGACGATCCGCCCAAGCGGTGCAAACGCCTCTGCACCGCTTGAAAAAAGGGCGTCGGTCACCCGACGCCTCTTTTCACAGCCCTGCCGAACCGTATTATATACAGGATCATGATTCCATTTGGAACCAACGGATTTCACCTGCAGCCAATTCCAGTGGAAAGCGACTGCCATCGCCCTGATAGACCACGGTTGCCTGCGGCTGATCGGTATTATTCACCGCGCAGAACCGACCGCATCCCGGATAGGCATGCACCTCGACCCGCAGGTTTTCTGAAAACCATCGCTGCAATGCACCCTCGCTGTGGGCGCTCCAAAGAACGGCACGGTGCAGCAGGCGGCAATTTTCAAAGGAATACGGCAACCCGGAAAGGTAAACCGCCCGTCCTGCGCCGTATGCATTCACCGCAAGCTGAACCTCCCGCTCACGCTGCACCAGCACCTCCGCGCCCTCCAGCGCATAGATGCCCTTTTTCCCTTCACCAAAGTCAATCGATTCCGTACAGTCAGCAAGAATAAAATGCCCCGGATGCTCGTCCCAGTTATACTTATCATAGCCCAGCGTCATACCGGTCTCTTTTTCTACGCCCAGCACCCCGGACAGCTGCAGAAAACGCCCCTGATACTGGTGCCCTGACGGCTCCCCTACCCCGATCAGGCCGCCGCCGCGCCAAACAAACCGCCGCACTGCAGCAGAAACCGCAGGATCCTCCCAGACCGCGCCGCCTGTATGCGCAGTATCCGCATCCCCGATATTCAGCAGCACATCAATCCCATCCAGCGCGTACGGATCCTCCTTTACCTCATCAAAGCTTAAAAAGCGCACGTCAAAGGGCGCGCCGGCAAGCGCCTCAATCACACCGGCATAGGAATAATTCTTCTTATGATACAACGCATGGTGCACCATATGACAGCCCCATGCGCGTGCCCGTCCCCAACAGTTCAAGACAGCTACCGTTTTCACACAGTACGGCGCAGCCCCTCCGATATTGTAATACAGCCGCCGGAATTCGCTGCACACCTGCTCCACATACGACAGGAACTCTGGGAACGCACACGCCAGCTTCAAATAACCGCCATAGCCAATCCGATCGACTGGCTTACGCAGAATGGCGCGGCGGGCAGTCACCCAGTTCTCCTTCGCCTCCCGCACCGGATCCCCGCCCTCGTGAAAAGTGTCCGGGAAAAAGTAGGGCAAAAACCGCCCTTCGGTATACCGCACCCCTGGGATATCTGAAATCAGCCGCAGCGTAGCGCCATTGCCGACACTGCCGACCACCGAATCAAATCCGTTTTATGTAAACTAATCCATACACGGCTCCATGCCGATCCAGTGATCTCCCAGGAACATCATCGCTTCCTTTCCAAGCGCATGGGTCAAATCAACCAGCTCTTTGGCAAGCTTTGCAACCTCCCGCCGCTGAAACGCCATAAAATCTTTAAACTCTCGGGACGGCGTACGGTACTGATTGTTATAATACCCCTGGTCAATAATATATTCCGGACGGAACGGATATCCAACCTCCCGCTCGAACTGCTCTAAGATATACGGTGACACTGATGCTGAATAGCCGTACCAATCAACATATTTCTCCCGCCGCAGCTCATCAAATACCAGCGTAAACTGGTGAAAAAAGGTGGTATAACGGATCACATCGACGTATGGCCGCTCTGCGACAAAGCGGCGCAGGCGTTCCAAGCTATAGGCATGTGTCTTGGGCTGGCGTACGTCAAAAGTAATCTGGTGCTCCACATCGGTCCAGCCATTGGTAACCGCGTTATACATATGAACAGGATCCCAGATCAGATAGGTCAAAAAACTAACCGTATATTCATGGAACGGCTCCGGCTGCTCAATCACCACACAACCGGACGCCTCGTCATAACGCCAGCAGTCAGGCGGCAGAGGCAGACCGGCAGACCGGTCCATAACTTCCCACCAGCGCGCAATATCATCACGCGTGTTGACCTGCATCAGCTCGCTGCTGACCCCCTGCATCAGAGGGATTGACAACGGCCCCTCCCCGGCAGTATGAAAACCGGTCATCAGGTAGCACTGCTGTATCTCATCCGGATTGGCCTTTGCCCAGTCATTGTCCCTGCGGGTGGTATAATAAGTAGCATACACCCTGGCATCCGTATTTTTCAGCGCCTCTGGATAGTCGGTGCCGTCACAATCACGAATGGCATCCGCGCCCCAGCGCCGCAGCAGGGCAAGGGTCTCCGGCACCACATCCACATCGGTCGGGATCGTTACCCGGCCATACTCTTGATACTCCATATTCAACACCTCTGTCAGCCGCGGTCTTTGGGATCCTGAAATGGTTTATTATAAAGATACAGCGTCCCCAGCAGCAGGGCCACCCCTGCCAGCATCAAGCCCAGTCCGCCCAGCTGCCCGGTCAAGGTCCAGCCGTAAAACATCAGAAGCAATCCGCCGACAAACGTCGCCAGCATCAGCGCCATACGTACCCCAGGATTTTCGCTCCAAAATTGCATCGTTCCACCTTATCCTTTCAATCCGCCCACGGTCATACCCTGCGTCAGCTTTTTTTGTACACAGATATAAAGCACCAGCGTAGGCAACATGACCAGCACAAGCCCCGCGTACAGAATGCCGTATTGCGCCGACGACTGCTGCGCCTGCATCAGATTGAGCAAGCCGACCGGCAAGGTCTTCTGCCCGGTTGAGCTACTCATCAAGGTCATGGAAATAATGTACTCATTCCAAAATGAGAGGAAATTAAACAGAATGATTGTGATGATGGAAGGCTGTGCCATTGGGAAAATAATACGCAGCATCGTCGTCCCATAGCCAGCGCCGTCAATATATGCAGCCTCCTCGAAATCGCTTGGCAGCGTGGCAAAATAGCCAGACAGCAAATAGATTGTAAACGGCAGCGCGGTCGAAGCATACACCACCGCCAGGACCACCAGATTGTTTAGCAGCAGCGTACTGCCGAATAAGTAGTTCAGCCAGCTGTCCCAATCGCGCAACATCAGAAAAATCGGAACGACGATGTAGTTAACATTAATAAACAGCCCTGCCATAAAACAGGTATTCAAAAATTTGCTCCCTCGAAAATGAAAACGGGACAAGCAATAGGCTGCAGGAAGCGCTACTACCAGCAAAATAGCCAACGATAGCGCAGTCACAACGACCGAATTGAGCATATAACTGCCCATGCTGGCCGCGTTCCACGCGTCAACAAAGTTCTTCCAATAAAATCCAGCAGGCAACGCCCACGGATTACCGTAAAATTCGCTGTTCTGCTTAATAGACGCGAGGAACACCCATGCCACAGGCACCAGAATCAGCACCGCAAGCGTGACCAGCGCGACATAGACAAAAACCTTAAACAGCGTATCGGTCGACATACCATTTTTTTGTTTCATACCCGGCCTCCTATCACATTTCCAGAGGTTCCCGCTTCGTAACCTGATTTAC
>CANPPM010000230.1 GCA_947575935.1 uncultured Butyricicoccus sp.
TCAATGCCTAATTTCATACTCATACGATTAACTCTACCTAAAAGGATTTTCCTGTATTTTGTCCGCAGGAATTGATTTTGTTCATGTTCTTTCGACAGCTCCCGTCGTCTTCTTATTTTAATGCTTATACCTATTAAATGTCAACTCACAGAAGCACCCGAAACAAGAAATTTCCCGTAAAGATTTTGTAAATTTTGTCGAAAATGACCACAACAAAATTCGCATCCCCTTATGTGATTCTAAAATTTTACAAAATTTACTGAATATTGAATGAAAAGCTGTTGTATAGGACGCTGTTCTATTCCTACGCAAACTGTAGAATGAAAATGCAGTAAGCAATGCCTTTTTCTTCATATACAAGCCGAGCCGCAGGGGTTGCCACCAGCGCGGCGTGTTAAAAAAACTCGCGCCGCCGTGGCGTTGTGGTTTTTATGTTGGAACGGAATGTAGCAAGAAGCGGTATGCAGAGTAGAGCTTGCATACCGCTTCACGCGTGTTATCCATCGTTTCCGTTCCTCATCTGATAGCGCGTACGCTGGAATCCGTATTTCTACGTTTTTGTTATATGCACGATAACGGTTATTTCAAAAGGCTGTACTGAATTACAACATTTGCAAATACAATCGATACCATGGTCAGCAGCTTAATCAGAATGTTGATAGAAGGGCCTGCAGTATCTTTAAAGGGATCACCGACTGTATCGCCAACAACCGCAGACTTATGCTTAATGCCGCCTTTTCCGCCGTATTTTCCGCCTTCAATGTATTTTTTTGCGTTATCCCATGCGCCACCTGAATTGGACATCTCAATTGCTAATAGAAAACCAGAGACCGTTGCACCGGCTAACATTCCGCCAACGCCGTTAATGCCCAGAATCAGGCCGACTAACACAGGACAAACAACCGCGATCACGGTTGGCAGCACCATTTCCTTCAGAGCTGCTGCTGAACACATGCTGACACAACGTGCGTAGTCAGGTGTCGCTTTTCCATCCATGATACCCCTGATCTCTTTAAACTGACGGCGAACCTCAACAACGATAGACTGTGCTGCGCGCCCAACTGCTTCCATCGTGATGGAAGCAAATACATATGGCATGCATGCGCCGATGAACAGTCCGACCAATACGATTGGATTCATAATATTGAGGTTAAAAACGTCTGCATTGCCTGTAATGGCTTCTACCTTGTCTTTGTAAGAAGCGAGAAGCGCAAGCGCCGTGAGTGCGGCTGAACCGATTGCAAACCCCTTTCCGGTTGCCGCCGTTGTATTGCCAAGGGAATCCAGCGCGTCGGTACGTTCCCGCACGAATTCCGGCAGGCCTGCCATCTGTGCAATGCCGCCTGCATTGTCTGCAACCGGACCATAGGCGTCGGTTGCGAGGGTGATGCCCAGTGTTGACAACATGCCGACTGCTGATAAAGCAATCCCATATAGGCCCATAGCCGGTGTTTCTGTTGTGCCGCCTGCAAGGAAGAAGGAAACCAAAATGGAAATGCCGATGATTACAACTGGCGCCAAAGTAGACATCATTCCCAAGGCTAACCCGTCAATGATAATGGTTGCCGTACCGCCCTTTGTCGTTTTCGCTAAATGTCGAGTCGGCTTGTAAGTGTCGGAGGTGTAATACTCCGTAAATTTTCCAATCATAACGCCTGCAATTAGACCAGAAAGGATTGCAAGGTAGAGTCCCCAATACGCTGCGCCCAGGATTTGGGTTACCAACGGATACGCAATAACCGCAATTGCAGCTGCACTGAATAATGTTCCCTTATTGAGCGCGCTAAGCAGCTTTTTCTGGTCAGTCGACTCGCCTGTTCGGACGAGAAATGTGCCGATAATTGATACTACAGTGCCCAGTGCGGCAAGTGCCATTGGCACTGCAACCGCTTTCGCGCCGCCGGCAGTACCAAATGCAGCAACCCCTAATGCGGATGCCGAAATGATGGAGCCAACGAAAGACTCATAAAGATCTGCCCCCATGCCAGCAACATCGCCGACATTATCGCCGACATTATCTGCGATTGTCGCAGGATTACGTGGGTCGTCTTCTGGAATAGAGTTTTCGACCTTACCAACTAGGTCGGCGCCCACATCAGCAGCTTTGGTAAAGATGCCGCCACCTACGCGTGCAAACAATGCCATAGAGGATGCGCCCATACCAAAAGTAAGCATAGCTGAGGTTGTATCCTGAATACTTAAATGAAAGAGTCCGGTCAGCAGGAAATACCAGATGGATAAATCGAGAAGGCCGAGCCCCACAACTGTAAAACCCATAACCGAGCCGGCTGAAAACGCTACGCGCAGCCCACGGTTCAAGCTTTCAGACGCAGCCTGTGCTGTGCGGCAGTTGGCAGCCGTTGCGATCTTCATCCCAATAAAACCGGACAGCGCTGAGAAAAAACCACCGGTTACGAATGCAAATGGTACATAATATGTAAGAAAACCCGCAACAGCCATTCCCATCAGTACGACAAACATAATGCCGAAAAAGATTAAAACAACCGAGTATTGTCGTTTCAGATAGGCGCTGGCGCCGTCGCTGATTGCCTGAGAAAGCTCCGCCATGCGTGGCGTTCCTTTGGAAAAGCCCAGCACCTTTTTTGCGGTATAAGCCACAAAAAGCAGGGCCAGAATCGAGGCCACAGGTGTTAAGTACATCATTTTCATAATAACTCACCCTTTCGTAAACGTTTCCCCTTTCGGGAACTTTATTATACTATATTTTTTAAAAAAATTCAATATTACATCTCGTTTTTCTGTCTATTAAACTGATTTTTGGTGAATTTAACAATTTCAAACGTTTGCGAAAAAAGGATGAGGAAAATGAATGCTGGATAAAGTTAAAAAAGAAACGAAAAAGACCATGAAATACAAGATTTTTTTGAGACAAAAGTTCTTTGAATAAAAGTCCCATTTATAGGACGTTTTGTGCAGGACGTGCAAAGCGCTCCCCTTTTCGTACACAAAAACAGAGGGCCGCTTTGCAGCCCTCTGTTTTCAATACTGACTTAGCAATGTCCCCCGTGGTGGTGGCCAACGACTGTCTGCGTGCCTGTCGTTGCAGTTGAAACGGTCACCTGGCAGGTACCGTCACACCAGCCGCAGGCATGTACTGCCCCGCAATACCCTTCACCGTTATGCTGATGATGCCCGGTCAGCGTACATCCATCAGCGGTACAGAGCGGACGTGTTAGGCAGCTCCCATCGCAGCTGACGCCGGTATGTGCTGCGCCGCAATATGGTGCGCCATCATGGAAATGCCGGCCTGCAATCGTGCAGTCCTCAGCCGTGCACAACTGATAAACGATTGGCTGTGGCTGTACAACCGTCTGCTGCCGGCAGTGTCCATGCCCGCCATGTGCCGAAGCAGGAACAACCAGCAGAGCCACCGTCATCAATAAGGCGGCAGCCTTTCGAATATGCATGAAAATCCCTCCTGATAAAAAGAAGTCTACACTTATCCATACCTACAATGCATCATCCACCTCAGTCGCACGAAAAATTTCAATACACTGGCTGAAAGTCTACAAAACGATACGACAGGTATGAAGTTGAGCAGCACTTCCTGATTTGTTTTATATTATACCACAGCCTAGAAAAAAGCGCAAGCAGGTGAAGCTGAAGGTTTGGCGTTCAATTGTAGGAGTACAAAACATGTTGGACTGTAGAGAAAGAAAAAAGTAGAAGGATGAGGCCAAATCGGTTAAAGTTGAGTTGACACACTTAATAGAACCGAGAGGGGGCCAAATCCTTCATGAGTAAAAGTATAACACGGGACATGGCATACAGGCAACTCCTAGTGCCCAATCAGTGGGCCTTTTCCTACTATACTGTGGCAATTTTTCTTTGTTTAGGGTCAAAATCCTTCGCTGCTGGTCATATTTTTAAGTTTCAAACACGGCCTAGACCCATTTCAAAATTTCCTTTTTCATTCTTCCAATAATCCGTTTTTCCAATCGAGATATGTAGGATTGCGAAATGCCCAATAAATCGGCCACTTCCTTTTGCGTCATTGTGTCGCGCTGCCCGATTCCAAATCGCAGAGAGATGATTTGTCTTTCCCTTTGCGGAAGCCTGCATAGGGCACGGAGCAGCAGCTCGCGATCGACGTCATCTTCCAATGGCCGCAGGACGCTATCCGGTTCAGTACCTAAAATATCCGAAAGCAACAATTCATTTCCATCCCAGTCTGAGGAAAGGGGTTCATCAAAAGAAACTTCTGCACGTTGGCCTGAAACCTTTCGAAGATGCATCAGGATTTCATTTTCGATGCATCGTGAGGCATAAGTCGCCAGCTTGACCTGTTTGTCGGACTTAAAAGTGCCTACTGCCTTGATCAGGCCGATTGTTCCGATAGAAATGAGATCTTCCAAGCCGACGCCCGTATTTTCAAATTTTCTTGCGATATATACAACTAGGCGTAAATTATGTTCAATCAGGCGGCTGCGGGCACTTTCGTCGCCTGCAGCACAGCCTGCAAGGGCTGCGGCCTCTTCTTCAGCAGACAGTGGAGGAGGCAAAACCTCCGAACCGCCGATATAGCAGACCGGACGTGCCCCCCAGTTTCGTAGCGCTATTCGCAGCCATATCAAAAATTCTGTCATTTCATTCGCTCCTTTCCATAGCGTCTGTTTTAAACTTAGCAGTATGCCAAATTGGGACAAATTTTGTGTTGGGTAAAGCGATTTTCCATAAGAATT
>CANPPM010000231.1 GCA_947575935.1 uncultured Butyricicoccus sp.
GCGGACTTTCCCGGCAGGCGTTTTCGTTTGGGGACACCTTCTGTTCGGTATGGCCAATGATTCCGCCAACCGGAGTACGGCCTCTGCAGCGGCAGACCGAGGCACTGTTTCAACAGACAAATGAAAAAATCGCACTGCTTTTGCTAGAAGCGCCTATGGGAGAGGGTAAAACCGAGGCAGGCATGTATGCAGCACTGCGAATGGCAGAACAATGGAAGAAAAATGGCTTTTATGTCGGGTTGCCTACGGCTGCCACCTCAAATCAAATGGTTGAAAGAATTCGGCTGCTGTTAGAACAGAACAAGGTATCCGAGCGTGTCCGATTACTGCATGCCATGGCCTGGCTGACAGACGAAGAAAACGCCAAAAGCGACCGCCTTTCGATTGAAGACGCGGAAACGGAAGACGCAGCACTCCGCTGGCTGGAGCCAGTCCGACGCGGACTGCTGGGATCCTACGCCGTCGGAACCGTGGATCAAGCGATGATGTCCGTTCTGCTGGTAAAATACGGTGTTCTCCGGCTGTTGGGACTGTCTGGAAAGGTACTGATCATCGACGAACTGCACGCATATGACGCATATATGAGCGAAATCCTCCGCAGTCTACTGGAATGGTGCAAAGCGCTGGAAATCCCAGTTGTGCTGCTTTCGGCGACACTACCGCTAGAGAAAAAACAGGAAATGCTCTCCCCCTTTACAGATAAAACGGCCGGAACGGCATACCCTGCGGTCACGGCAGTCACCGCGTCAGGCGACCTGCAAACACTTCCCATCCTGACAACCGCCCGACAGCAAAAAATCAGCATCCAACTGCATGAAATCCTCCATCAACCGGCAGAAATTGCACGGCTTGCCCATTCTTTGACCACACAGGGCGGGTGCCTCTGCATTCTTCTAAATACTGTCCGGCAGGCACAAGAGGTCTACCGTGCGCTGCAGGAGCAAAAGACCGACGCAGAACTGCTGCTAGTCCATGCACAGTTCCCCGCGGCACAGCGAGACAGAATTGAAAAAAAATGCCTCCGCCTTTTCGGTCCGGACAAGACGTCTCGTCCGGACAAAGCGATTCTGGTCTCGACTCAGGTCGTAGAGCAATCCTTGGATATTGACATGGATTGGATGATGACCGCAGCAGCCCCAATGGATCTGATACTTCAGCGTACCGGACGAATGTTCCGCCATGACAACACCCCGCGCCCAGCTTCTGCACAGTCACCGGTCCTTCATGTGCTGCTGCCGTCAACGGATGATTTCGGAGCGGACAGCTTTGTATACCCAGAATGCCTGCTCCGGCAAAGCATCTATCTTCTGCGACAAAAACATGAAATCCGCATTCCTGAGGATCTGGCTCAATTGGTTGCAGACGGCTATGACAGTGAAAAGGCTCCGCCGGGTGAGCTGGAATCCTGGTTGGAACGCCTGATGGACGATCAGCTGCAAAGAGGCCAGAGCAGCAAATATCTATTGGGCAGCCCTGGCAAGGCTTTCCGTCCGGTCCGGGAGCGTATTGATTTTGATGACTTGGAACAAAGCGGTTACTTGTCAGCAAAAACCCGTTTTGGAGAACCTTCCAGACGTATTGCACTGCTAGAGCCCATGCTCTTTCAGCAGCTTGCAAGTTTATCCGAACCCTTGCTGGGCAAGCCCTGCGTGTGTCTGCGCAATTCAACGCTTGCACGTACAGTATGGGAGCAGAGCGTATCCATCCGTGAAACGCACCTGAAAGATCTCACTCCGGGGCTTATCGGCGGAGGACTGCTGGCAGGCATAGACATTTTCCCCTCACATAACGGAATCTATCGGTCGCCAGACGGCCGGGAAATCATTTTTGACCCTGAATATGGCGTATTATGGAAAGGTATATTATGAAAGAATCTTATGTATTGTTGCAGGAACCTTGGATTCCGGCAGTCAGCCTAAATGGGCAGACAAGCTTTTGGGGAATCCGCCCTCTGCTGGAGCAAGCGCATACGCTGCGTGCAATCTCGGATGTATCCCCGCTGATAGAGTACGGATTGTACCGCCTGTTATGCGTCTTCCTCATGGACGCACTGCAGCCAAAAGAAGACTTCGATTTGGAAATGCTGCTGGATCAAGGACAGTTCGATATGGATCCTATCGATGCCTATCTCACTCTCTGCCGGCAGGAAGGTGTGACATTCGACCTATTTGATGAAAAACGTCCCTTTTTACAGACGCCTTTTTGCATAGAATGGGATAAAACGCCGAAACCGGCCAGCATTTTAGATCATACAATTCCTAACGGGAATAACCATACGCATTTTGACCACCGGCACAATGAGCAGATTGCTTTTTCATATGCACAAGCAGCCAGGCTCCTCCCTGCAGCCTTGATTTTCTGCACAGCCGGAGTACAGGGATATCCATCCAGCATTAACGGCGCCCCACCCTATTTTACCTTAATTCAGGGGAAAAACCTGTTTGAAACGCTGGTTCTTTCCCTACTAAGCGTAGATGACATCTTCGATTTCGATCAACCACCAGTTGTCTGGCGCAGTACAATGCCGGTAGAACCCAAAAAAATCGTTATAAAAACCTCATGGCTGTATGGAATGCTATTTCCGGTAAGAAGAATCCTCTTGTGCCCAAATCCAGACAGCAAAACAGTCTCTCAGGTTTATCTAAGCCAAGGTCTGAATTATCAGTTGATTGAAAATTGGACCGATCCACACGTGACATACCGGGTCAATAAAAAAGGCAGGTTTCCATGGAGACCCAACCAGGAAAAAGCACCCTGGAGAAATCTAAATGATTTACTTAATTTGGACCGTGCACCGCAAACCGTACGCCGGTATGCAAAAAGCAGCTTTCAAAAATACATGGAACTGCGTCTCTATGGTGTTCAGACCAACCAGGCCAGCTATATCTGTACCACATGCCACGATATGAAAATTCCAGTGCAGATCATCGGAGACAACAGCAAAATCAAGGTGATCAAAAAAGCGATTGAATCTTCAGAAGCGTTTGCGGCCGCCCTTGCAAAAGTGCTGCAATCTCCAGAAATTCCTCCGCAGGCAGTCTCACAAGCGGTACAGATCTTTTATGACAGTTGTGAGCAGCGGCTCTGGAAACTGTGTGATGCACTCGCACTGCCTGAAACGGAAGCTAGCCTTTATGCGTTTTATGAAACATGGATTGCAGAGATACAGTCAGAAGTTTGGGCCGTACTGGATCAAACAGTTCAAAGCCTTCAGCTGCGCGGCAGAAGCCTTCTGGAATTGACTAAAGCACAAGGCCTATTATTCCATACATTAAAAAAACTCAAATAGGGGGGAAATATTATGTCAGAACCTGCATTTTTTGAAGCATTGGACACATTGTCTGCCGGAGAACGCACGGCCCTTCGAAGATCGGCTGGTACCATGCTTGCAGAGGCAGACGGACGCGCACTGGCCGCATTTTACCGCTGCCTCCCGTACACGGTAGAGGCAGCGCAAGACCGTTGGTATGCAGCGGCCTGCTTCCACTGCCTTTGGGATCCTGACTGCCAACCTAGACTTCCGGCAGAAGAAGCATTCCGCAAACTTATAAAAAGTGCTGACAGCAGCGAGAGCCTGGAGCATCGGCTGGCTGCGCTGCTCGATCTCAGTTGGGCTGACGACGGCTATCTGCTGACCAAGCTGAGCCGCATCCTTCGGCTACTGCAGCAAAAGGATTACTGTATCGACTGCAGCAGCTTGCTAGACGACCTGCTGGGTTGGAATAGTGATAAACAGTATGTGCAACGCAAGTGGGCGCGCCGGATGTATCAAGAAAATACGACAGACAAACAGAAAGGGGATTGACAACATGCTTTACGAAATCCACATGCTCAAAAACTACCCGCCGACTAACCTAAACCGGGATGATACCGGAATGCCGAAAACTTGCATTTTCGGCGGTGTGAACCGGGGTCGAATTTCCAGCCAATGCCTAAAACGCAGCTGGCGCACCTCCGAACTGTTCCGCACGGAAATCGGGGCAGCGCATTTAGGAATCCGCACCCGGAACCTCCCCCGGCTAGTATGTGACAAATTGAAAGAAATGGGAATGGATGACGCTCTTTTGCAGGAACTTGCGCCGAAGCTGACCGCCTTTGGAAACAAAGAAGCCAAAGAAAATGCCAAGGGCAATTACATGCCGCAAGTTGCATTCTTTGCGCCGGCAGATATTTCCGCTGTAGCAGATGCTGTTTACGAGAAAATTCAGGGCTGCAGTTCTCCTAAGGAAATCAAAGCGCTGAAAGCAAAAGATCTGACGCAGTCAGTGAAAGGGGCTAATTTACGGCCGGTTACGCTGGATATTGCCCTGTTTGGACGCATGGTAACCTCAGATGCGTTTGCGGATGTAGAAGCCTCCATGCAGGTAGCGCATGCAATTTCAACCAATAAAGCAGCGCTTGAATCAGATTTTTATACTGCCATGGACGATCTGCTCGTCGGCGCTGCCGAAGAAGAAAAAGGCGCTGCCATGATGGGCGATATCGATTACCATTCCTCCTGTTACTATATATATGCTTCATTGGATTCTGATGCGCTGCAGGAAAACCTGCAATATGCGGAAGACCCCGCTTTGCTTGTGCACAAGGCTTTGCCTGCGCTTCTGCGAGTGATGGCATACAGCAATCCATCCGGCAAGCAAAACAGTTTTGCAGGACACGTCCTGCCAAGCGCTATCCTGATAGAATGCAAAAAAACA
>CANPPM010000232.1 GCA_947575935.1 uncultured Butyricicoccus sp.
CGAAATCTCAAGCAGTTTCTGCTTCAGTTCCCCCTCAATCCGGCCAAGCTCCTGCTCGGCAGCCGCACGTCTCTGCTGCCCTTCTGACTGGATCTTCATAACCTCATCGAGCGTCTCAATCAAACTGCGGTTGGTCTGCTGCAGCGTTTCAATGTCCACAATCCCCCGCTCACTCTCACGCGCCGCCTCCACAGTGCCCTGCTTCAGCGCAGCCGCATTTTTCCGAAGCAGTTCATTTGTCATATCGGTCACCGCACGCTGTGCGGCAATCGCCTGCTGCGAATTTGCAAGGCCGAGCGCCAAAACCATTTGACTTTTCCAAAGCGGAATCGTATTGACGATAGAAGACTGAATCTTTTCCGCCATCATGGCATCGTTATTCTGCACCATGCGGATTTGCGGCGCCATCTGGATGGAAACCGTACGGGTCAGCTGCAGATCATAGAGTTTCTTTTCAAAGCGCCCGCACTGATCTTCCAGGTCGCGTGCAGCCTGTGCGTCCTCGGGAAGCCCCGAAGCCTTGGCCTTCTCCACTAGCGAAGACAGCTTGCCCGCCCGCACCTCAGCAAGCTTCTGTTTGCCAGCCAGGATATACATTGTAAGTTCCTTAAAATAGACCAAATTTTTTTCATACATTTTATCCAGCATTTTAATATCCTTGAGCAACGTAACCTGATGTCCCTCCAGCATGCTGGTGATTCGCTCGACATTGGTTTCTGCCTTTGCATATTTATTTTTCATATCTTCAAGCTGACTCCCAGCCCGCTTAAATATGCCAAAGAATCCTTTGGACTGCTCGGCAGCGTCAAATGCACGCAGCTCGGTTACCAACCCGGAAATCATTTCGCCCACTTCGCCCAGATCCTTTGTGCGCACACTTTCCAACGCTGCGCCCGAGAACTCTGCAATCTTTTTCTGGCTTGCCGCGCCATAGTTCAGAATCATGGCAGAATCCTGGATATCAATCTGCTTTGCAAAATCGGCCACCATCCTACGCTCGGTGTCGCTCAGCGGCGTCTCCTCGACCGTTATGGGCGCAGAGGGCTGCGCCTCTGCCGGCTTTTCTGCAGCGGCTGGTTCCAATGTCAGGCTCGGCGCTTCAACCGCACCCAAGTCATTCATCAAATTATACTCCATCCTTACCGTTCCTCCTCATAGGCTTTTTTCATAACTTCCCTCAATTGAAATCCGCCGCTGCCGCGACAGATGTTCCGAAACTACCTCCATTGCCGGTATCCGCGGGTACTTGCGCCAAAACGACCGGCAGCAAGGCTAAAATCGCAAAACACGGCGGTCTTTCCAGACTTCTTCCATGCCGCCGGCAACTCCAGCCGTTAAACCGCCTGCTGAGACCATGAATACCTTCTCTTAATGCAGCGAATCGCTCTGCAGCATATCCCGCAGCACCTCAATATCGGTTGAAATATCCAACGCCTCGCTTTCAAACAGGCTGTCTAACTGATGTTCAAACGCCTTGGCAATGGTCTCTGCATTCTGTTCCACCTCACGGCGCAATTCGGCGGCATTTTCGCCCTTTTGCCGTTCCATACGCGCATAAACTGACAAAATTTTGACCGAGGTCGGCAGATAATATGCAGCAAACCGACGAATCTGCCGCGCCTTTTCCGGATGCTCGGCAACTTCGCGCAGAATCCCATTTCCAGCGCGTTCCATCCTGCGAATGCAGTCAGACAAGTGCGCATCCACTATAAAATCATCCAACTGCGGCAACAGCGCAAGATCCCGGCGCACTTTTTCCAACATCTCATCCGCTGCCGCCTCTCCTGTCCGGATAGGCTCCTCAGGCGCAGGAACCGAAACGACAGTAGGGGGAAACAGCTTGCAGCCCAACCGCCAGGCAAACACGGACAGCACTGCAGACAACACAACCGCCCACACCCGGTAAAGCGGCAGAAAAAACGCCGCCGCCGGCCATACTGCCGCAGCAAGGTAAATCGGAACAACCGACGGTATTTTCTTTTCGATGCGTCTCTCCGGCATCTGTTATCAGCTCCTTTTTTCTTATTTTACACCATTTGACGGCAGGGTGCAAGTAAACAACTTATTAACGCCTCCTGCAATGGCCGGTACAGCGCCAGTAATAGAAACCTCTTCCCCACCGCCTGCAAGGATCCTAGCTTGCCTTTTTTACGTGCATGTGTTACGATAGAAACGTATTCCATTTGGATAAAGGAGATCCGTTATGAAACAAACTGCTGCGCTTCTGGCGCTGTTTTATCCCTGTATTTCTTTTCCGGCTGCGGCCTGATTTCTGATATCACCCTTGCAGAGCCGGAGCCGGCCCCGCCCTCTGTCCCCGAACAGGAGGCTCCGCCAGAAGAGCCCGAGGGCTCTAAGGCGCTGACGCTGATCTTTGCACACGAAATGGACGATGGGCGCACCGATCTTCTGGAGGCTGCCGAGCAGATTGCCGAAGAAAAGGGATACACGCTCTCCACTGTCACCGCACTGGGCGACCCGGTCCTGCAGGAGCGCTTTATAGAATTGGCCCGCGATGCTGGAGAACAAGCCATCCTGATTGAATTGGCCGACCGCTCCACGGCGTCCGCCGCCGTGCAACAGGCGGGGGAAATGGCGGTTATTTTTATTGATACCATGCCGGAGGACAACTCCGCACTCAGCAAGCATGCCATCTATGTCGGCAATCAGGAAGGCGAGGGCGAGCTTTACCTGCGCCTGACCGGCCGTACCGCCCTGCGCGCCGCTGATAATCTCATCCGGAATGAACCCGCTGATACAGAAACGGAGCTGAAACTCTCCGGCCACAAAATCATGATCCCGGCTGACGGTATGATCGAAACAGAGTAACCCCTGCGGCGTCCCCCCTTCCCCTGCGGCGTCTCCCATGATTTATGAATGTTTTGTTAAATTTCATAAAATCACGGCTCAATGGAGATGCTTTTGTGGTAGAATAGTGATAGCACAGGTTGGAACACCGGCCAAACCGACACAGCTTGGGCAGCCTCCTTCAAAGCACACCGCACGCCGCCCAACCGCATCGGAAAAGGCTGATCCGGCCAACTGCTGATAAAACGGGGCCAGCCAGCCTGTCACGATTCGATTCGGTCCGCGCATCCCCATCGCCAAATGGAAGGGTTTGATCGCAATGAATGTAAAGTGTACGCAAAACATGTTCAAAAGCGCAAACGGGGTATCAAATGTTTCCTACTATATCCTTTGTCCGGAGGATGTGCCCATCCGCGGCGTTGTGCAGATCATCCACGGGATGTGCGAATACTTTTCCCGATACACCTTTTTTGCAAAATATTTATGCTCTCTGGGGTTGGTCGTCTGCGGGCATGATCACGTGGGACATGGCGCGTCGGTCGCGAAAACCGACGACCTGGGCTTTTTTGCCCCCAAGGATGGGTGGAAAATCCTGATCCAGGATGCTAAGACGCTCGCCGACCTGATGAAGACCCGTTATCCAGAGCTGCCCTATTTTATCTTGGGACATTCTATGGGTTCGCTGGTCACCCGGCTCTGCCTGGCAGAATACGGCAGCAAGCTGACAGGGGCCATCCTCTGCGGTACCGTCGGCCCGAATCCAATGGCAAAAACCGGGGTACGCCTGTCCGACTCGGTCGCCCATGCAAAGGGTATGACGTACCGGTCGGCTTTCCTGTCCCATATGGCTTTTAAAAACTATAACCGGCGGATCAAGCCCGCGTATTCCGCGTTCGACTGGCTGACACGCGACCGCCAGGTTGTCGAGCTGTATGAATCGGACGAAAAGTGTAATTTTATATTCACTGCAGTCGGCTTCCGCGATCTGTTTGCTCTGGTCGTACAGGCAAACTCGATCAAATGCTACCGTCAAACCCCGCACGAGCTTCCCCTGCTGCTGATTGCAGGGGACTGTGACCCGGTCGGCGCTTACGGGGAAGGGGTACGTCAAGTTGCAAACATGTACCGGACCTATGGGCAAAAGGATGTCGACGTCATTTTTTACAAGGGCGGCCGCCACGAAATCCTGAATGAAATCAACCGTTTGGATGTTTTCGGCGATATCTCGCACTGGTTGGAAGAGCGGCTTCCATCGTCCGCAGCCGATCTGGAATAAGGGGGTTTTTCATATGCTTTTGGTCACGATCGAACAGCTTCCCGGCACTTCCTTCGAAGTACTGGGGATGGTGCGGGGCAGCACCATCCAATGCCGCCATATCGGGCACGATTTTCTCAGCGGGCTTCAAAATCTAGTCGGCGGAGAAATGGAGTCCTATACACAAATGATGGATGAGGCACGTGAAATTGCTACCTCCCGCATGATTCACGAGGCTGAAACACTCGGCGCAGATGCGGTCATCGGCCTGCGCTACATGACCGCTTCCGTTGCGCAGGGCGCAGCCGAAGTGATGGCGTACGGCACTGCGGTGCGCTATGCATAGGCGCTCGGCTCTGCAGCGAGGGGCCCGTTTTTCTCCCCCTGTACCATGCCAGCCAAAGGGCCGCTGTTTGGGCATATGGACCATTTTTAAACAGATTCTTAAGAAGGCCACGGAATTTCTATCATTCCGTGGCCTTTCTTACGCTCCTGCCTGCTTCCGCGGATTCATCCCCCTCAGATGGGAGCTGCTTTTCCGTGCATAATTCCGGCTGCGCCGCCGCACGCCGGCAGTGCGCTGCAAATAAATCCCGCACGGCAGCGCTTTCTCCCAAACTGCGCAAATCA
>CANPPM010000233.1 GCA_947575935.1 uncultured Butyricicoccus sp.
ACATCCCGTATTCCTGCGAAAAATTGTGTTTGTCTGGCGAAAAAATTCCTCGCCAATGCGCATATTTCCATTTTTCAGACGGCGCCTAAAGCCGGCTGCAGCAAAAAAGGGACGCCTGCTTCTGCCATAGGGCAACGCATGCCATGCCTTTTTAGGGCAGAGCCGCAGCCCCCTTTTATCATCTACTCCATTTTCTGTCTTGTTGAAAATGGGAAACGCAGCCGGCCGCGGGGGATTTTATCGCCAAACAAAGCCCATGTTTTGCAGGGCTGTATTCCAAGAAAAATCGCGAGAGTATGACAGGAAGAGCCTCACTGGTTGGGCATGCCGCCATGTTCCAAACAGCCCCTAACGATCCACCGATTCAAAATCATTTGGGCCTTCCTGTTTCAAGTCGCTGAAATAGCGCCGAAGAATGGTTTCCAGCGGCTCGCCATCCGCAGCAAAACGGAGTTTTACGGGCGTATCGCCGCACAAAAAGCAGTAAGGATTTTTGACCTGCGCGAGAAACCGCTGCAGACGCTCCTCGACCGGCAGCCCGGTGTCGATTTGAATTGTGTCGAGCGGTACCAGCCCTTTCGGGTCGATACCCTGCAGCTCTGCTTGGCGCAGCGCATCCCATTCCTGTCCCGTCATCTGCATCCCCTCCTTAGTATCATTAACGCAGTATATGCACGGCGGCAAAGAAATCATGCGGTATCCGCAGCGCGTACAGGTTAGGCGCCGTTTGAAACATGGAAATATGCACAATGGCGGAAAAAGGACCATTGTTTGGGCGTATTGACATTTTTCAAACAAGCCCTAGCCGGTTGCAATTCCCCCAGCGATCTGCTATACTACACACATATTCCAGGTCTGCGTCTGTCAATGGCCCGAATGCACTGCCGAATCTGCAGGGGATTCGAGCACATTGCTGCAGAAAGAATTTACGATCCGCAAAACGGCGCTTGCCGCCCGGACAGGCGGGCAGCGATCAGACGGATTCCAACGGTTTTCGGCAAGGAGGGAATCAAATGAAAGTACTTATGATTAACGGAAGCCCTAAGGCCAACGGCAATACAGCGGTCGCGCTGCATGAAATGCAAACGGTTTTTTCCCGGGAGGGGATCGAGACCGAGCTTTTGCATATCGGCAATCAAGTGATCCGCGGCTGTATTGGCTGTGCACAGTGCGCACAGCGGGGCCAATGTGTCTTTGACGATGCAGTAAACGAAACGGCAGTAAAATTTGCGGCCTGCGACGGATTGGTTGTAGGCAGCCCCGTTTACTATGCCTCCGCAAATGCGACGCTGGTTGCTTTCCTCACCCGCCTTTTTTACAGCACATCGTTTGATAAAACGATGAAAGTCGGGGCGGCTGTCGTTGCAGCACGCCGAGGCGGCTTGTCGGCAACATTCGACGAACTGAATAAATTCTTTACGATTTCTGGTATGCCGGTGGCCTCCAGCCAGTACTGGAACAGCATTCATGGAAGGGCCCCCGGCGAAGCATCCCAGGATGCGGAGGGACTGCAGACGATGCGGACCCTTGCGAGCAATATGACTTTCCTGATGAAAAGTATCGCACTTGGCAGAGAGACTTTTGGGATTCCCGAAAAAGACGCCCCTGTCCGCACCCATTTTATCCGCTAAAAACGCCGCAATTCAACGCGCTGCGCCCTTCCGCCCTTTTCCGGTATGGGCAGCTCTGCAGCGTTCTCTTCTTTGTGATATGATACTGAAATTTTGCCTGCGCCAGATTCAAATTTACCCGCCGTCGAAACCCTTTCGGTGCAGACCGTCTGTTTTTCCTGTTTCTCCATCGCATAGACCTTATTGCCGGCATACGCGACGGGGAAAAAATCTTTATATTCCATATGGAATCCACGTTTTTAATATCGAACAGGTCTTCACCGTGAATCTTTCTTTTGAGGTCTTACGCGATCCCAATCCCAATATCCAGGAGGCGGCTCTCCGGAAGCGCCGCGGAGGCTTTTGACAGTTTTGCAGGCAACGACAAAATGAAATCCCCGCGACCGGCGATCAACCGGCAACGGGGATATAGGCTGTCCAGACCCTCCTGAGACGATCCGCCTTTTCCATTTTGGGATTTGTGTGACTGTGTTAAACTTACAGAAATTCAGAAGGCTTTCTGCCGTTCAATCGCCATATCTGTCGTAAACCGCAGGGCCAAATATATCAATAAGGTCACCCACAATACCATCGCCTGCGGCGCCTCTGACGATGTCGTAGATGCCATCCTCTATGGCTTTTTCCGTATCGCTGATATATGTTCCGTCCTTATAGGTTCCTTCTTCGATGACTTCGTTATCTTTGTAAAATGCGTATCTCAGCGAACCCACGCAACTTCCGTCTTGCCATAGTCCTGTGAGTACTTCGTAATCAATCCCCTTTTCTGCTGCATATTCTTCCGCAGAGTGCCGCAGCAGCTCCATGTTCCCATTTGCTTTTCCGTCAGAATACTGGCCGCTAAAGATTGTATAATCTACGCCTAACGATCCGGCGCGCTCTTCGGTAAAATAACTGATCCACTTCCCCTCTCCATCTGGATTCCCATCGGCAAACTGTCCCACATATTCTCTGCGAGCGTAGCCGGATTCCGCCGCTTGTTCTTCGGTATAGTAATAGGTCGTTTCGCCCTCTCCGCTAAAGTTGCCATCCCGAAATTCGCCGGAATAGGTTCTCAGGAGATTGCCGTCCAAATCCTCTATCCTAAGATCTCCCGTCCCCCGAACCTCGCCATAAAAATAATCGCCGTTATAGGTTTTGATGGATGTGCCCGTATTAAAAGTCTGTCCGCATTGGCCGTTTGGCTGTCCGTCCGTCCAGCTCCCTACCAACGTCAGCTGCCCCTTTTCCCCCTCTCCGGTGAAGCTGCCGTCACCATGGGGGCGGCCATTCTCCCAATCCCCTGTATAGGTACCAGAATATTGGTTGCCACTCAGGGAGGTAAAGGTGAAATCATGTGCCGATGTTGCATTGCCGCCGCAGGCAGACAGTGCAAAGAGTATGGTCAGGGCTGCAGCCAGGGGCAGAAACCTTTTGGAGGCTCCTTTCTTGATTGTTTTTGCTCGAGCGTGGTACAGGATGCCGGGACGCGCTTTTTTTCCGCTTGCGTTCATGTCGGTTTACTCCTTTATCCAGTTTTAGAGCAAGTCACATATACAATGTGGTTGACTCTGTTGTCGTCACTGGCCCGGATTCCGTGATGGCGCTGCTGTCGCCCGTCCCCCATAGGCCGAACCAGTGGAACAACAAAAGCAGCACAGGGCATGGGAATCCCTACACTGCTTGACAATGCACACAAACGCCATGCTAACCCCAAAAGGCAGATCGAAACAGGGGGTATCATGCTGCGCGCAATCTCTATTTACTGTGTGGGAAGTGCGTGTTCCTGCACAGGGCCTGGGGGGCGGCTCCCTCAGCCTGCTGCCGCTTTTGTTATCTTACCGACATTTTACAACAATCTATTGATTATTAGGTCCACCCAGTGATAATATAAAATCTTTATCTTCTTCTGATACAGTAATGTAAAAAGTTAAATATTCTTCTGGTATGGAATCTCCTTTTATAGTATCTGATGATATTTGTTCCTTAATGATATTGGAATTCTCATATACTGTTATTTCCATTTCTTTTTCCAAAGTACCATCATTATAGACCGAAACAGGTGTTTTATAAGAAATAATCGTATATAGAACAGGAAGGCTCTCTACCGTATTTTTTAATTCATCTTGTTCTGAATCTGTTTCAAACGAAGTATCATTATAATCCAAACTATTAAATTGATATAGGATATTTTCATCCTCAATCGTATTTACCAAATCTCCGTCACTTGTATAAATTTCTATCCGTGAAAGTCGTTGTAAATCTTTTTTCGTGCTGCTTTTATTTAATGCACACCCTACTAAAAATACGGAAATCAAATAGCAAATAGCTAAAATATACATTCTCCTTTTCATTTTATATCCCTCTTTTCCAATAATAATTTGCAGACAGTTATCAGCAATGCACAAAAAAGTAAAATAATTGGAGAAATGGGACTCCAAACATTTGTTATAAATCCTATAAATACTGCTATGCCTGTTATGGGCAAGGCTACATAAATCCACGCAAATTTTCCTCTTGAATTTCTTTTTTCAATGTATTCTGTATTCTGTGTAATAATATTTTCTGACCGAATTGATACGCCCGCCAAAATTAAAAGCATAACGGAAGCAGCATCTACGAACCAATCCAAAGCATTGCAGGTTTCATTACCAACTACTCTTTCAATCATTAATACGAGCTGTGTTCCTAATAAGAATAAAAGAACACTTAAAATAATCATGCCTACATATCTTTTTCTATTTCGATTACTTTCTTCACGAAAATCCTTTATTACTGAATCATCAAAAATTAATGTTTTGGTATAGATTTCCTGATAAAGCTTCGGCTGAAATAAAAGCCAAACTAAAATAGCGATTCCGATTGCCATACTTCCCCAATATAGCGGAAGTAAAATCTGTCTGTAATCAGAAAAACAGCCAAAAACATCCGAAATAATTATTAATCCTACTCCGACAGCAAGTTTTTTTGCCCGCTGTCTTTTGTATGAAAGAAAACCGTCAATCATTTCACGGCTCACATAATAACCATCTGTTTGATTATTTTCATCGGGACTTTCATTTTTTAGCAAATAG
>CANPPM010000234.1 GCA_947575935.1 uncultured Butyricicoccus sp.
TTTTTATCGGCGACGCCGGGCCGTGTGGTCACGCGAGAGGAGCTGATGGAAAAGGTTTGGGGCTACGAGTATTATGGCGACCTGCGCGCGGTTGATGTTGCGATTCGCCGCCTGCGGGAAAAGATTGAGGATGAGCCTGCGCAGCCGAAATATATCATTACAAAGAGAGGGATGGGGTATTATTTTGGCACATAAGCAGCCGTCCGATTGTGATAGGCTGCGGACGGGAGGGGCGCTGCCGCTCCGGCTGCAATTGTATCGGCGGGGAACGTGCTGCAGCGTTGGCGGATTCAGCATCGCCTGCGGCGGCAGTTTGCGCCTTGTGGCTTTGTATTTTGGCGCCGTGGAATGCGGTATAAACGTGCGGAGCGAGCCCGGTGGCGCCGTTGTGCCAGCGGGCTCGCTCCGATTCCGGCAGTTGGGCTGACCAGCCGTGCAGCCACGAGGGGCTGCGGCCTGCGGCCCCGTCCTGTCTGCAGGCGGGGGACAGAAACCCGCTCGCGCGCCGCGGAGGCGATTCAGGAAGGAGGAGACAGATGTTTCGGAGCCTGCATATGAAACTGGTGCTGATTCTGGTACTGTTGATCGTTTCAGTGATGGCTGTGGTCGGTATTTTTTTGATCAACAGTGTTGGAACCTTTTATTTGGAGGATTTCAGGAGTCAGGTGCAGGACACCCTGTGGACCGGGGACGTCATGGCTGCGATGGAGAATGCCGCTGCCGCGCCGAATGGGGCTGAAGCGCTGAAAAATGTGGTCGCGGCATATGATACACAGCTTGGGCTGGACCAGTACCGCAGCTTTAGTATTCTGGATGCGCAGGGGCGTTTCCTGACCGGTTCTGCGGCAAACGTTGTCAGTGCGGAACAGTTTTTCCGCCGTCCCAACATTATTTCTGCTATGGCGGGACAGGCCAGCTGCGCCGGATCCGTCATTGACAGTTATATGGATTATGCAATCCCGGTGCAGCTGAATGGGGCGGTTCGCTTTATCGTTTATATCAACGACGACAAGCAGGAAATCTCTGAGCTGTCCGCCCGCTATTTCGCAATCGTCATGCAGGCCATGATGTTTGGCCTGGTAGTCGCAATCTTGCTCTCCTTCCTGCTGTCTAAAACGATTACCACGCCGCTGGAAAATATTACGCAGGGCGCGAAGCGCATTGCGGACGGCGACTTGGGACAGCAGCTGCCCATTCAATCTTCCGATGAAATTGGCGAGCTGACAAGCGCCTTCAATTACATGGCCCGTGCGCTGCACACCACCTTGAACGAGGTGCAGGGGGAGCGGAACAAGCTGGAAACCATCTTCCTGCATATGACGGGAAGCTGATCCATATGAACCCAGCGACCGAAAGTTATTTGGGCGTCCGTTTTGAAGACAATGTGACCTTTGATGAAATGTTCGGCGATTTGGCTTTGCCGGAAAAGTCCGAGGGACGCCGTACCTACCTGCAAAATGAGATCACCCGATATGGACGCATCCTGACGGTCACGCTTGCGCCTTATGGAGCAATTGACCGGGATGGCGGCGTTATGGCGGTCATCCATGACATTACGGAGCAGAGGAAGCTGGACGACGCGCGGCGGGAGTTTGTTGCGAACGTTTCGCATGAGCTGCGTACGCCGCTGACCAATATCCGTTCCTACACGGAGACGCTGATGGATGCTGCAGGCGACCTGCCGCGGGAGACCGAGGTAAAATTCCTTGGTATCGTTACCAGCGAGGCGGAGCGTATGGCGCGTATCGTGACCGACCTGCTGACGCTGTCCAAGCTGGATTATAATCAGATGGATTTGCGTTTTACGCATTTTTCTACGCATGCGATGTTGGAAGCGGTGTATAATGCTATGGTGCTCAACGCGGGGGAGCAGGGCCACAGTTTTAAAATGGAAGCGCCCGATCTGCTGCCCGATATGAATGGCGACCGTGAACGGCTGGAGCAAGTAATTGTCAATATTGTTTCGAATGCGATTAAATATACGCCGCATGGCGGCCATATTACGCTTGCGGCGCGGATGCTGGATGACAGGCGGCTGGAAATTACAGTCGAGGATGACGGTATGGGGATCCCCAAGGATGATGTGCCGCGGCTGTTTGAGCGCTTTTACCGGGTGGATAAGGCACGTTCCCGCGAAAAGGGCGGCACCGGACTTGGCCTGGCAATTGCAAAGGAAATGGTAGAAGCCCACCATGGCAGCATCCGTCTAAAAAGTGAGTTGGACAAAGGGACAAAGGTCACCATTCTGCTGCCAATCGATCTGCCGTTGGAGGAGCCGTGACGGGGCTGCCGGCGCACGGCGGCAGGGCGCTCTGGGGGCGCTGTCTGTGTGTGCTGCGGCCTGGGTGAATCAAATGTTATGAAACAAAAATCACTGAAAAATACCATACGAAATGTTGCGCTTGTCGTACTGACGCTGCTGATGGTGGTGCTGACGCTGCTCAGCGGGATTTCCGCGATGGGTAGGGACACGATCCTGCAGTCGTTTGGGCGTTCGTTGGGGCATGCAAATCTCGGGTATGAGGTGCGGGCGGGCGACAGCCCGGCGGCGTATCCGTCGTCGGTGGCGATGACCGGGACGGATGGCGTACTGTACGGCGCCGCGTATCATGAGCGTGCCGCGTCACAGATTTATGAGGCGACGCGCGAATTGATGGGCGACGCGCTGGGTGCGGCGGGCAGTTTTGAACCGATTACCGAAGAGGCGCTGCAGGCGCTGCTTGCCGGGGAGACGCTGTGCTATGCTTATAACGGTGAAATCCCGGCGCAGGTGCTTGCGGCCTGGCTGGAGGACCGGTGCAGCAGCAGCTTGAATATTTCCATGCTGCTGCTCACGAGGGATGGCGTCTTAGCGCTGCGGACGCGTGAGCTTGGCTTGGCGGCTGCAGAAACAACGGTCGACCGCAGTGTCTGGCAGCGTGCGGCAGCATCGTTGGGCGCGTCCGTCTGCAGCTATGCCGGGACCTCTGAACTGCCGGCTAGCCGCCTTGCGGCCGAAACGCTGCTGTTTGACGGCGCGCCGGCCAGTGCGGATTCTTTGGCTTGTGAGCCGCCTGCATTTGGGGATCCAAACGCGGCGGACAGTCTGCAGACGTTGTTGGGGGCGTTCGATTACAGCGTATATGCACGGAGCTATCAGGAGCGTGACGCGCAAGTTTACGTGGATAACGACAGTACGATCCGCATCGGCACAGATGGTACGGTGCATTATGCGGCTGCCCGCCGTGAAGACGGTGAGGACGAAGAGCCGCTGTCGCTGATCGAAGCGGTTGAAAGGGCGCGTGTCATCCTGGAGCGGGCGCAGTATTCGATCGGTGCAGGGACGCAGGTAGAGCTGCTTTCGGCGTCGGAGAACGCGGGCGGGGGGACGACGCTGCTGTTCGGGCTGGTCTTCGAGGGAATTCCGATCGTGACCAGCGACCCATACGCGCGGTTTGACTTTGCAGATGGGCAGCTGATTCGCGCGGTGATCCATCTGCGCCGCTTTTCGGCGGATGGCGGCCGCCAGTATATTCTGCCGGCGGTGCAGGCTGCGGCTGCCGCTTCGCGTACCGGGCAGCGCGTCGGCATCGCTTATTTGGAGGGGGAAACCGGCCGCTTTGCCGCTGAACGGTGCTTTACCTTTTCGTGACGCCTGGTGTTCCGCCGGAGGCCCGCGGGCCTCCGGTGCATCTTTTTCGTGGGGTTTTTGCAGGCTTTGGCTGAGAATGCGGCATGGGTGTATATTTTTACAGGAAGGAGGGCATCTTTATGCAGTGGGATAAAGTGAAAACGATTTTGCTGGCGATTTTGCTGGTGGTGGACAGTTTCCTGGCATGGAACCTTTCTCAAAATTATTTGATCAGCTTTCGCCGCAGCCATGAGACATTTGAAAATGTGTGTGCGCTCGTCGGGGAAGAGGGCGTACAGCTTGCGAATGAGTTTGCCATTCCGGCCGGCGGCACGCTGCCTGCGCTGGAGGCTGAACGCAGTATCCGCGCCGAGGAGGAGACTGCCGCGGCACTGTTAGGGGAGTCCCTGGAACGTGAAGAGGGTGAGGATGGATCGGCCCGCTACACGAACCACAGCGGTGAAAGCATCCTGTTTCAGCGGGATGGCACGATGGAGATCCGTCTGCACGTCGGGGAAGTGCCTGAGGACCGCAACGGATGCGTGCAGCTTGCCGAGGTGACATTCGCCGGATTCCCGATGCACGGCGGCAGTTTTGCTGCAGCGGAGGATGGGACCATTCGGTTGACTGCCGGGGTTGCCGGGGTGCAGCTGTTCGACCGCGCATTGGAGATCCGTTTTGAGGATGGATGGGCGCTGGCACGGGGACGCTGGACGCTGGAGCTGCCCTATACCACGACCGGCAGCAGCGTTTATTATGACGGGGCAGATGCGCTGCTCACCTATGCGTATCAGGCGCCTGAAAATACGGTGATCCGGGAAATGACGCTTGGTTACTGCCTCGGTGAGGAGAATGCCGGACGTATACCATTGGTGGTATGCTGGCGCATCCGGACCGATAAAGGGGTAGAATATCTGGATACGTCAAAAACGACAATCCTGACCGGAGAAATTTCGTAAAGTTCTGTTAGGAAAACTCTTTGCAAACGGCGTGATCTATGTTAAAATGGTACTTGTATTATCGCGCGGCTTTTCCAGCAGCGCACATATTTC
>CANPPM010000235.1 GCA_947575935.1 uncultured Butyricicoccus sp.
GCGGTTCGGCACTGGAATATGAGCTTGATTATGCGTATAATAAAGAAGGAAGCGATCATCTGACGCTGACCGCCCCCGAGGCGGTCAGCGGGATCGAGGCCGTGATTGACGGGGAGGAAAGCTTTTTGCTGCAGTACGGCAGCGCGTCGTTAGATGACGGCATGCCTACGCTGCAGGGGGCGACACCGGCGGACGGCGTTTACTGGCTGATGCGTACGCTGCGAGAGAGCGAGCCGCTTGAGCTGTGGACGGAAACGGTGTCCGGGGTCCCGGCTCTGGCGCTCCGTTACATCGACAGCGCGGGGGAGACCGAGCTGACCCGTCAGGTCTGGCTAACCCAAAACAGCCTGCAGCCGCTCTGCGCCGAGGTCTATGCCGATGGGAAACGTACCCTGCTGCTGACCTTTTCCGAATATCGGGAAGGGACGGACTCTGCCGGACCGTCTGAAACGGCGGAAGAATCATAGTATTCATAAAGAGAGTGTATCATGAAACAGAACCGACATCGTATCTGGGCAGACATCAGTCTGCGTACAATAGAGGAAAATTACGAAGCGATCCGCGCGCATACCGGCGGCAAACCAATGCTGTGCGTGGTCAAGGCCGACGCATATGGCCACGGAGCGGCCGAGGTGGTTCGCCGTCTGGAAAGGCACTGCCCCGCCTACTTCGGCGTTGCTACCGTCGGGGAGGCGGTTGAACTGCGCCACCATGGCGTCAGCACGCCCATCTTGATCCTAGGGTATGTGGATGAAAACGATGCTGCCGCCATTATGGAATACCGCATTACGCCGACCGTGCATGATGAGGAAGCGGCGCGCGTTTTCTCGGACTGGGCGGCAGCCAACGGCGGCACAATCGAATGCCATTTGGCGGTCGACACCGGGATGAGCCGCATCGGCTTTGATTCCCACGACCCGGAAGAGGCTGTGCGCAGCATGCTTGCGGTCAGCCGCCTGCCAGGGCTTTCCATTACCGGTATTTTCACACACTTTCCGGAAGCTGACAGCCCGGGAGGAGAGGATTTTACACGGGCACAGATCGCCCGGTTTAAATCGGTCTGCATCGGCCTGGAACACGCCGGGCTGCGTCTGCCATGGAAGCACTGCGCGAACAGCGCCGGGCTTGCACTGTATGACGACCCCTATTTTGATTTGGTGCGTGCAGGCATCGTCCTATACGGCTATCAGCCCGACCCATCGCTCCGGACCGGACTGCACATCCGTCCGGCCATGACCGTCCACGCACGCATTGCACAGGTCCGGCGTCTTTATCCTGGCCAGTCGGTCAGCTACGGCCGCACCTTTACGGTAGAGCGTGCCTGCAACGCCGCCGTCATTACGGCCGGCTATGCGGACGGTTATCTGCGTACCGGCTCGGGACAGGCCGTCGTCGAAATCGGTGGGCAAATCTGCCCGGTGCGCGGGCGCATCTGCATGGATATGTGCATTGCCGAGCTGCCAGATGGGCTGCAGGTACGGCACGGGGACGAGGCAGTACTCTTTGGAACGGGCGCAGTCCCTGCAGTTACGGCGGCAGCCGCGGCGGGTACGATTTCCTACGAGGTACTTTGCGCGGTGTCCAAGCGTGTCCCGCGCATCTATATCGACTGATTGCCGGACAGATCCACACAAGCACCTTCGGGCAGGCGCGGCGCATAAACTGAGATGGGCAGAAGCCCATCCGGAAAGCATTCGCTTGTGCCTGTAGGAACGGAGGGGCTTCCCATAACGCCCGGCCTTTCAGATTTTTTTGAGGTCCGGGGTTATATTCCCGGGCTTTGTGGGGAAGATAGGTTTACAAGGGTCAGCCCCTTGTGAATCTGAATTCCGACGGAGTGTGAATGAACTTGGATCACAACATTAAACGCGGAGATATCTACTACGCCGACCTCAGCCCGGTCGTGGGCAGCGAGCAGGGCGGCATGCGTCCCGTACTTATTGTCCAGAACAATGTCGGGAATCGCTACAGCCCCACCGTCATTGCCGCTGCGATTACCTCGCAGGTCAACAAGGCGAAAATGCCGACCCACATTGAGCTTGGCGCACCGCAGTTTGGCCTGACACGCGACTCGGTCGTGCTGACAGAACAGATCCGCACCATTGATAAGAAACGCCTGCGCGAGAAAATGGGCTGTTTGGATGAAAATGCCATGCGCAGTGTCGACGAAGCCCTGGCTGTCAGCTTCGGTCTGCAAGGCTGATGCGGCAGGGCACAGCCTGCCCAAAGGCGGCTGGCGGCAGGACCGCACAGCGGCTCCTGCCGCCGGCTTACATATGGCGTGGCTGCCGCACCGTTAATCCATGGACTGCCGCAATCTGGCGGTGCAGATTGCGCTGGATACGCTGCCGGATATCCCGGCACAGGGAGAATTGGGATTTTGAATAGACGAAATTTTATCATCACGACCGGCGCGGTACTCGCGCTGATCATGCTGGCAACCTGCTACGCGGCGGTGACCGCGATTCGGGAAGACGAGGTTCCCAGCATTACCGAGGAATACCGGCAGTCTACCTTGAACAGCGAAGGAAATCCCTTCCTGCAGCTGCGGGACGATTTTGCCGAAATGTTTCTGATCCTCGGGGAGCGGCTGACAGGCAGATAGCAGCATAACGCCCTCCTTTTCCGCGTATTCTTTTGTAGAGCCGTCCGCCTGCGCGGCAGCTGCCAGGGAGACGGCCGCCGTTGAGACAGCGCCGCAGGAGCTGTCCGGACGGTTTTGCACAGGCATAGGGCCTGCATGCAGACAGATTGTAACGCATGTGCGTGGCAAACGACGTACATCGGAAAGGGGATGCAGAAATGGAAACCTGGAAGCTGCCGGATGATGCGGTCACCGTACAGAAGGAAGGTCACATGGTTCACTTTCTGGTAAACTGCAGGCCGCCCTGTGAACCGTCCCGGCTGCTACGCTGCTATGGGGAAAGCGCGCCGCAGGATCTGTTGGTCGGCGTATTAGAACCCCGGGACGGCCTGCTGACGCTCGACCGGCGGATCAGCAGGGAAACGCTGCGGCAGGCTGGCATCGTGGAAAACCTGCCCGTCCGGTTTTACCTCTCCGACGGCGGCGCCCGAGAGCGGGCAGCAGAAACCTGCCCGCCGGCTGCCGCTCAGGAAGAAAGGGCCGCCGTACAGCAGGCCGAGAACTCCGAGGCGAACACGTCACCCCCGGCGGAAGCGCCTGCGGCCGCCGGCGTCCCCGAAACAGCACTCACGCAGCCGCAGACAGGCGACGGCCGATTATATGCCGTTTTGGCGCGCGGCGAAGCGTATTGCGAGCCGTCGGCGGAGGGATTCCGGATTACCTGCCCATTTTCGTCAGGGCAACCGTTCGCGCTTGCTTTTATCGCGCCGCTCTGCCGGGCAGAGAATGGGGTTGCTATTCTGGACTGGAAACCTGCAAACTTCGATTCCGCGGGCCTGTAGGACCGCGTCAACTGAGGAAATGGCTGCTGCGCCGCGGGACCGTGCCGGAAAGCGCGCGGAGGTTTCCGGCAGCACCCTCCACTTTCCAGCAATAAAAAAGCGCCCCGTCACGCCGGTCGCCGGAACCTGTTTTACTTTTACAAACGGTTTTCTCCCCCTGTCAGAACCAAGGGGACAAGCGAAAACGCTAAAAAGGAGGGCTGCAGCACAAATGCTGCAGCCCTCTCGGTCTGTCCGCCACGGTAAGCTGATAAGCTTATTCAATGCCCTCGTCCTCGCCTTCATGGCGATTGTTGTAGGCATACTTCGGGCAGTTGGCTTTGGCCTCTTCCTCCGTTGCAAATTTACAGGTGTAGACACGGCCCTCTGTCTCAGAATCGGCAACGCAGAGTTTCTCCTCGCCCGTCGCACTGCGGCGGCGGAACAGGCACCAAAGTTTTTTCATATGTACATCCTTCTTTCACAAATACTCTGAAATTTATTATAAAGCAACCATAATATAAAGTCAATCCCACACAGAATTTTGCGCAAAATTACAAAACACCCCAAATTTATCTGGCCTTTTTCCGTGCAATCCGTATAATAGAAACAAGACGCAAATCAAAAGGGGAGGTATTCCGGTGAAGGAACCACTTGTCAGCATCATTATTCCGGTGTACAACGCAGCGCCGTATCTGGCCGCCTGCCTGGAAACCATACGGCGGCAGCGCTATGAAAAGATTGAAATCCTATTGGTCAACGACGGCAGTAAGGATGCCAGCCTAAATATTTGTGAAATGTACGCACGGGTTGACCCGCGCATCCGGGTAGTAGACAAGCCCAATAGCGGCGTCTCCTCCAGCCGGAATTTGGCAATCGGCCAGGCACGCGGCACATATCTGCAATTTGTAGACAGCGACGACTGGCTGGACCGGAATGCAACCCGTCTGCTGGTCGAGCGCGCACAGGAAACAGACGCTGACCTGGTGATCTCACATTTCTGCCGCGTCAGCGGGGAGAAAATCACCGTATCCGGCTTTTTAAATCAATACAATGTGATGAATCAGCACGAATTCGCACGCCGCCTGATGGAGGAGCCCGCCAGCTTTTACTATGGCGTTATGTGGAACAAGCTCTACCGAACCGACTTGATTTTGCAGCACAATATCCGCTGCAACGAATCGCTGCACTGGAGCGAGGATTTCCTGTTCAACCTCGACTATATCCGTTATGCAGAG
>CANPPM010000236.1 GCA_947575935.1 uncultured Butyricicoccus sp.
GACTGCAGGCGCGCCTTCCATCGGGGTGACGCCTGCAACCGTACCGTCTGTATGGTAAGCTATTTCATACAAAGACGGCACATAAATACCCTCAATCTGCGCTGCTCGAATGAGGAATTCCCGTTTGGACCAGCCCGACTGCTTTGCCTCCCGGTACAACGCAGTCAAATCTAGTATAACCTCTTCCCCATCCCCGATCATAAACAGGTCGATAAAATCACACAACGGTTCCGGATTATAGGCGCAAGGCCCGCCTGCTACCACAAGGTTTTTCAGCCCGCGGCGTTCGCAGGCCAACGGTGAAATACCACCTAAATCTAACATGTTTAAAATATTGGTAAAAGAGAGCTCATACTGCAGTGTAAAACCCAAAATATCAAAATCTGAAAGCGGATCGCCTGACTCCAGGCCATACAGCGCAAGTCCTGCCGCGCGCAACGACTTTTCCATGTCAACCCAAGGGGCAAAAACACGTTCGCACCAGATCCCCTCCTGCTCGTTCAGCAGTCCATAAAGAATGCGTGAACCCAAATGGGACATCCCAACCTCGTACACATCTGGGAAGCAGAATGCAAAACGCAGATCAACTGATTGACGGTCCTTTGTCACCGAGCCCCATTCCCCGCCGACATATCGCGCAGGCTTTTGCACATGGGGCAAAATTTTTTCCAAACTGGGCTGCATATCGTTCCTCCTGTGCGGCAGAGTGCTCTTGCCGCTGTGAAAATCTTGCAAAGGCGCTGTTCTACAAATGCTTCTGAAAAATGCCGTAACCGCTCCCTCTGAACATAAAGCTGCCGGCAAATCATAGCCTGTCCCCAGATTGCCGGACGCGGCGTCAACCCCTAAACGCACTGTGGCGGAAAACACAAATCCAGCGCCGTTTTTATTTAAAATGTATTATAGCACGCTTTTTTAAAAAAAGCCATACCAGATATCATGCTTTCAAGAAAATACGACGAAATCCCAGCAGAACCATCCAAAACAGCGTCCAATTTTGTGATATTTGACAGAAAACGCTAGAGGAGAAAATTGTTTTTGCAGAAAAGAACCGGCAAGTAATCAAAAATCAACCGCAAAAAACTGCTGAATATTTGTCTTTTCCGCGCTCTTAAAAACTATTATTAAATTATAATTATAATATCCGTTTTGGATTCCTTGACAATTCTGGATTTTCATGACATAATGAGGATAGAAACCGTGTTTTAGCATCTGTTTAGAAAAATAGATGGATCTCGCTAGGGTAGTAAGTATAGGATTACCGCAAAAGGATTTCGGGAGGAATACCATGAAAAAAGTTCTGGTCGTAGTGGATTATCAAAAGGATTTTGTAGACGGCGCTCTGGGTTTTCCTGGCGCTGAGGCAATCGATACCGGCATTGCCAACCTTGTTCAGCACTACCTTGCCGCAGGGGATGAGGTGATTTTTACCTTTGATACGCATGATGAAAATTACCTGAACTCTCGGGAGGGACGCGCCCTCCCGGTTCCTCATTGTCTGACAGGTTCCGCTGGGTGGCATCTTTACGGACGTGTGCAGGAGCAGTGCAGAGAAACTTGCGCCAATCATCAAATTCATCATATTAAAAAAACGACCTTTGGAATGCCACCGGCCGCCTTATTACAGCTGTCTGAACAACTCGGCGAGGTCGAGGAAATCCTTATAGTCGGTGTCGTCACCAATATGTGTGTCATTTCGAATGCTGTCATGCTGCAGGCACAATGGCCAGAGGCCCAGATCATCATTGACGCTTCGCTCTGCCGCAGTTTTGACCCAATTTTACAGGAAAAAGCGTTGGATGTAATGCAGGGTCTGCAAATGCAGGTAATTCACCGCAACAGCAAATAACATTCTAATTTACTAGGGCCTTGAAATTAGGAGTGTGACCGGCAGCGAGGCGTTTTGACGCCAAACAAAGACGATTTTTGCAGGAATACGGGATGGCCGCAGTATAGCGGGAAAAGATCCACCGATTGGGTATGTTGACATTTTTCTAACAGGCTTTAGCTTGCTGCTTCCCCAGCCGCGGAAAATTTGCAGCACAGGTAGGGATCCCCCGCCTGTGCTGCCGCCCTGGCTGGCTACGTCTGGTTAAGCACCAAAATATCCCCGCTCTGCAGCCTGGTCTGTCCGTTTGGAACGATGGTTTCTCCATTGCGTTGAATCATGATGATCAGGCAATCCAGCTCATCCCGAACGTCCAGGATTCGCTGCCCGACCCACGCGCTGTCCGGCCGCACCGTCAACTCGGACAGACGTATTACCGTATCATCCTGAAAGGCTGGGGCGCAGACCACCAACACATCTCCTTCAAGAATTTCCGTCGCACCGCTGGGTACGAGATGCTCCCCCGCCCGAAGCAGCAACACAACCAAAAGCTCGGGCGGCATCGAAATTTCCCTGATGTACCGGTTTTTCCAGGGATGTTTTTCACCGATTCCCAACTTAACAAACTGTAAATCAACTTCCTCCGTATAATCGGTAAACGTGGTCAAAACGTTCGCATTTTCGTCGATCATGCGCAGCCGCTGTGCAACGACCGGAATCAATGTGCCCTGAACCAAAATAGACAACAAAACGATACAGAACACAATATGAAAAACATCATGTACAACACCGCTGTTAATGGACATGATCGCAAAAACAATCGACGCCGCCCCGCGCAGACCGGACCAAGATACCAGCAAAATCTGCTCTTTTGAGCATCTGAACGGCGAAAGCAGTGCAAATATTGCTGCCGGGCGCGCTACAAATGTCAGGAACAGAGCGATAGCTGCTGCCGGCAGCACGATCCCCGGCATCTGCGACGGCGAGGCAACCAATCCCAGCAGAAAAAAAATCGCCATCTGCATCAGCCCGGTAACCCCATCAAAAAAATGGACCAACGTTCGCTTATTCGGTAAATGACTGTTCCCCAAGATAATTCCTGCTAGATAGGCGCTCAGATAGCCGTTACCGCCAATCAGCGTCGGCAGCGCATACGCAATCACCGCTACTGCAACCAAAAACGCTGCGTCAAATCCATTGGTTGAAAATTGAAAATTCCGAAATATGTGCCGCGCTGCAAATGCTACCGCCGCACCCAACACTACGCCATATACCACCTGTGCAAAAACCAGGTAGGCAATTGCGCCCGGATCCGCCTGGCCCCGCAGCAGTGACAGCACGCCCGCCGTCAGCATATAGCTCATGGGGTCGTTACTGCCGCTCTCCACCTCTAAAAGGGATGCCGTTCCATCCTTCAAATCCAGTTTTTTCGATCTGAGGATCGAAAATACAGAGGCTGCATCCGTCGAAGATATGACCGAACCCATCAAAACGCTGATCAGCAGTTCAAAGCCCAAGACAAAATAACAGAACAGCGCAGTCAGACCGGCAGTAAGTACAACTCCTGCTGAAGACAACAGAACCGCTTTCACCGCAACCGATTTTGCACTCGTCCATTTGGTGCCAAAACCGCCGTAAAACATAATAAAGATCAGCGCAAAAGAACATATTTGTTCGGCAAAAAAGAAGTTTTCAAATGCAATTTTGAAGATGCCATCCGAGCCAAACAACATGCCCAAAAGAATAAATGCGGCCAGCATAGGAATCCCAAGACGGTTGGAAACCCGATTGAAAAGCACACAAAGCAGCACAACGAACGATCCGATAAGAAGCGGAAGAGACAAAACAGCATCCATCCTTTCTGCGGCCGGCCTGAATTCGGAAAACATAGCCTTTTTAGGAAATTTCATCTACTTTCAAACGCGGCCAAGTCATAGTGTTTCTTTTATTTTATCATATTAGGCGTGCCTGTGTCCAGTCTCTTCCGCCCAGGGCTGCGCCCCGCTTCCAATCAGAAATAGGTTCTCTATTGGAAGACGTCGTTTCAAAGCAGCAGATTGGGGGTTGACACTTGTTTTCCGCTGCTTTATACTCATAAATATCAATTGCTTACCCAAGGGCTCGTTTGAAACTGATCCGATATGCCAAAACAGTGGTCCTTTTGACCCTATACGTTTTCAAACAGCGCCTTATCTTTTTCAGGTATAGCTGCAAACGTTTGCGCTGTCTCAAATTCTGAAGGGAGTACTACCGTTATGTATAAAATTGAGACCCATCTTCATACCACGCATACCAGCAAATGCGGCTGGCTGACCGCACCCGAAATTGTCGCAAAATATCGGGAGCTGGGATATAATGCCATCGCTGTCACTGATCATTACAATTATGATACCTGGAACTATAAGGGGATTGATATTGAACGTCCTTCCGGCGTGTTAGACGCTTTTCTTGATGGTTACCATCGCATGTGCGAGGAAGGGGAAAAAGCCGGCATAAAAATTTATATGGGGGCAGAACTGCGTTTTTTTGAAAATCATAATGATTATCTATACTACGGCTTCGACGAAAAACTATTGGAAAACCCAAAAGAAATCATTGACATGGGAATTGTACGCTTTTCAGAGTACAACCGTCAGCTCGGCGGCGTTCTGGTGCATGCACATCCTTTTCGAAAACAATGTGTTCCAGTCGACCCTTCCCTGCTTGACGGCGTCGAGATCCTCAATTTAAACCCGCGGCATGACAGTCGGAATCATCTCGCCC
>CANPPM010000237.1 GCA_947575935.1 uncultured Butyricicoccus sp.
CAGTCGAATACCATCCGCCTATCCATTGGCACCGAGCACATTGACGATATCCTTGAAGATTTAGAAGACGCCTTTCGCAGTATTTAAAAAAACATCGGACAAATCCGGCTGCGCAGGCCGCACGACCGGAGCAAACGCCGCTTTTTACCCCCAAAATATCTCACAAACCAAGTCATGAAAGGAAGCGCTTTTTCTGTTATGTCCAATATTTATCACTCTGCCTCCGAACTGATCGGACGGACACCGCTGCTCGAGCTGACAGGCTACGAAAAGAAAAACCATCTGAACGCAACCATCCTCGCTAAGCTGGAATCCTTCAATCCAGCCGGTTCGGTTAAAGACCGCATCGCCCTGGCAATGATCAACGATGCCGAAAAAAGCGGTAAGTTAACCCCTGGCTCAGTCATTATCGAACCGACATCGGGCAATACGGGGATCGGGCTGGCCTCTGTGGCCGCGGCGCGCGGCTACCGTCTGATTCTGACCATGCCGGAGACAATGAGCATCGAACGCCGGAACCTGCTCAAAGCCTATGGCGCCGAGCTGATACTGACCGACGGCGCGCTTGGCATGAAGGGCGCTATTGCCAAGGCCGACGCACTGGCTGCCGAACTGCCGCAGAGCTTTCTCCCAGACCAGTTTAAAAACCCGTCAAACCCCGCCATGCACAAGGCGACCACCGGCCCCGAAATCTGGGACGATACTGACGGTCGAATCGATTTTTTCATTGCAGGCGTCGGTACCGGCGGTACCTTGACCGGCGTCGGCCAATACCTCAAAGAACAAAATCCACAGATTCGCGTCATCGCGGTCGAGCCCGCGACCTCTCCCGTACTCTCCACCGGAAAGGGCGGCCCGCACAAAATTCAGGGCATCGGCGCAGGTTTTGTCCCGGAGGTGCTGGACACCTCCATTTACGACGAGATCCTCCCTGTCACCAATGAAGACGCTTTCTCCGCCGGGCGCGCGGTCAGCCGTGCCGACGGCATCCTGGTCGGCATCTCCTCCGGCGCTGCCGTCTGGGCGGCGACTGAACTGGCTCGCCGTCCCGAAAACGCGGGCAAGGTCATTGTGGCACTGCTCCCGGATACCGGCGACCGTTATCTATCTACCCCCCTGTTTGCAGACTGACCCCATTCACAGATTGCCAAATCAGCCTGCATGCCAGCCCCATTATAATCAATCTGCCCGACAGTATCTCCTGTCGGGCAACCTTTTGTCAGAAACAACAAACAGCAGCCCAATAAAATGTTCACTCTAAACAAAGATGAGCGAAATCTCAAAAAAAGAAACCAGAGGCTTTGCTTCCCGTCTCGATTACTGGTAAAATAAACCCAGGGGGATCGCCGCCTTATACCGGCGGTATTTCCACCGCTATGATATGAAGGGAGCGTGCAGGAATGAAGTATTCACAGCAGGAAGGGAAGCAGTACCATATCCAGGTCGGAAGAGAGGATGTCGGCCGGTATGTAATCCTGCCGGGGGATCCCAAACGATGCGCCAAGATCGCACAATATCTGGACGGCGCACGCCTAATGGCGGACAGCCGCGAATATGTCACCTACACGGGCAGTCTGGACGGCGTACCGGTCAGCGTGACTTCAACCGGAATCGGGGGGCCATCCGCTGCCATCGCGCTGGAGGAACTGGTGCAGTGCGGTGCGGACACCTTCGTCCGCGTCGGGACCTGCGGCGGCATACAGCCGGAAGTCAGGAGCGGTGATGTCGTCATTGCAACCGGCGCCGTCCGTATGGAGGGTACAAGCAGGGAATATGCGCCGCTTGAATATCCTGCCGTAGCTGATTTGGGGATCACAAACGCCCTGTGCACGGCAGCTAAATCGCTCGGGCAGACCTATCATACCGGCGTAGTGCAGTGTAAAGATTCATTCTATGGACAACACAGCCCGGAATCCAGCCCGGTTGGATACGAGCTGCTGAACAAGTGGGAAGCATGGAAGCGGCTGGGCTGCCTGGCCTCTGAAATGGAATCCGCAGCGCTGTTCACCGCAGCCGCCAGCCTGCACGTACGCATTGGCTCCTGCCTGTTGGTTATGGCCAACCAAGAGCGTGAAAAGGCCGGATTGGACAACCCGGTCGTACACGATACCGATATGGCAATCCGCATCACGGTGCAGTCAATCCGCGACCTAATCAGTACCGACCTGCAAGCATAGCGCAGAAAGGAGCCGTCAATGGAACAGGAAACGATCCGGACACTGATCGAAACCGCTGTCCATCAGCTGAATTTTTCTTACGCCCCATATTCCGGCTTCCACGTTGGCGCAGCACTGTTGGCAGAAAGCGGGGCTTTATACACCGGCTGTAACATCGAAAACGCCGCCTATACCCCATGCAACTGCGCAGAACGGACCGCATTCTTCAAGGCGGTCAGCGAAGGGGTGCGCAGTTTTCGGGCAATCTGCATCGTCGGGGGCGCAAATGGAATTCTGCGCGATTATACGCCGCCCTGCGGGGTCTGCCGTCAGGTCATGATGGAATTTTGCGACCCGGAAACCTTCGAAATCGTTCTGGCAACCAGCCCCACGGATTACCGCATCTTCCGTCTTAAAGATTTGCTTCCCATGGGCTTCGGCCCGGCCAATCTGGAACAGACAAGCGGGGTGTAAACATGATCCACACATCAGTATCCCCCCAAAGCGGCAAAACTCATACAAAAAGGAAGTTCAAACCATGGAAACAACAGAAATCATGCATCATATCGACCACACTCTGTTAAAGCCGTGCGCTACCTGGGCAGAAATACAGACCCTCTGTGAAGAAGCCCTTACATACCACACAGCCTCTGTCTGCGTACCCCCCTGCTATATCCGGCGAATCCATGATACGTACGGCAGCCAAATCAATATCTGCACTGTGGTCGGTTTCCCTCTGGGCTATAGCACGACGCAGGCCAAGCTGGCAGAAACCGAGCAGGCCTTGGCGGATGGCGCTGAGGAAATCGACATGGTAATCAATCTTGCCGAGGTCAAAAACGGGAATCTGGCATTTGTAACTGACGAGATTCGCACACTGAAACAGGCTGCCGGCAATAAAATCCTGAAAGTCATCGTCGAAACCTGTTACTTGACTGAAAGTGAAAAGATTGCGCTGTGTCATGCGGTCACCGATGCCGGGGCCGATTATATAAAAACTTCGACCGGCTTTGGCACAGCGGGCGCAGCACTGGAAGATGTGCTGTTGTTCCGGCAACATATCGGTCCGAACGTCAAAGTGAAAGCGGCAGGCGGTATCCGCAGCCGGGAAGCGATTGAGGCCTTCCTATCTGCTGGCTGTGACCGGATTGGCGCCAGTTCGGCAGTCACTCTGCTGCGCGGGGAATAGCGCGACACAGACAACCGCCAGCGGATGCACGCGCAGCAGTGTTTCATCTGCGAAGCGTTCAAATGAACCTCCTTCCCTGCCAAATTCAGCCCTTCTGGAAGAAAGGAACGGTGCCCAAATGATGCAAAAGCTGATGACCTGCGCCGAAAGCGTAAAGGCGCGAATCGATTTCCGGCCTACAGTCGGCCTGGTCCTGGGATCCGGCCTGGGTAACTACGCCGAACGAATCCAAACGGTCCAGACGATCGAATATTCAGAAATCCAAGGCTTCCCGACGTCAACTGTCAAGGGCCATAAAGGCCGCTTTGTATTTGGATATGTCGGGAATATCCCCGTAGTGATCATGCAGGGGCGGGTCCATTACTATGAGGGCTACGCCATGAGCGACGTTGTGCTTCCGACCCGGCTGATGGGGCTGTTAGGAATCCACAGTCTGATACTGACCAATGCTGCAGGTGGTATCAACCCCAATTTTCATCCGGGCGATCTAATGATGATCACCGACCAGATCGCATGCGGCGTACCCAGCCCGCTAATCGGCCCCAACCTGGAAGCGCTGGGGACCCGATTCCCAGATATGAGCGAAATATATAGCCGGCGCCTGCAGGCTGTCGTCCGCAGCGCTGCGCAGAACTGCGGCATTCCGCTCCAGGAGGGGGTCTATGTCCAGCTGACCGGCCCGAACTATGAAACGCCCGCCGAGGTGCGCATGTGCCGCGGCTGGGGCGGCGACGCCGTCGGCATGAGCACCGCTTGTGAAGCGATGGCTGCCCGCCATATGGGGCTCGAAGTCTGCGGTATTTCATGCATCACCAACTTGGCGGCAGGATTGTCCGACCGGCAGCTCGACCATAAGGAAGTTCAGCAAACTGCTGACCGTACCGCCGCCGCTTTTGAAAAGCTGATTACCCAGCTGATTTTAACCATGTAAATCCGGCAAATACTCCGCAGGGATGGGAAACACGCTTCCCATCCCTGCGGCATTTTCGTTTGTCAAAAATCTCCGTCCATTTTACCAAGCGAGCGAAACACCGATTGCATTTCTATCCTTCATGAGGAATGCCAGCAGGAAGCGGCACAAGCCGCAAAACCCAGCGCTCATCTGCAACCGTAAAAAACACAGGGGACCGGGCTCCATGACACCCAATCCCCTTTTTCAGCCGTCATACCTTTCCGGCCGTTTCTCTCTGCTCCACCGGCGCCGGGCGGCTGACAGACACGCGTTTCT
>CANPPM010000238.1 GCA_947575935.1 uncultured Butyricicoccus sp.
GAAATTTGGAAATATCAACAGCAGCGAGGGAGGTGACGCCAGATAAAAACAGTTTTTAGGAATACGGGATGTATTTCAGGAAAAAATGCCGCAGTATGGAGGGGAAACGGTCACGCATTGAGCATGTCGAGATCTTTCAAACAGTTTCTAGAGGACTGCCAGAGAGTTTTCTACATTTATCCAGCCTGACAAACGGGCGGCAGGGTGGTTCAGCTGCCCCAAATAATTCAAAAGAGGTGAATCCTGTGCAGAAGAAAAAGCAAATCGATCGCTATTTGCTGATCAGCATTTTGTCAGTCATGGCGGGGTTGCTGATCTGGTGGGCGGTGACCGACGGGTTGGGGCTGTTCCGCGCCAACACGCTGCCGTCGCCAGTCAAGGTAGGAAAGACTTTTCTCGTGAAATGGTATGAGGCGAAGCCAGAAGGGGCTACCCTGTTGACCCATCTGGTTGCAAGCCTACAGGTTGCGTTGAGCGGTTATTTGTTGGGGGCGCTCATCGGAATCCCATTAGGAATTTTTATGGCATGGAATGAAAAGGTGGATCTGTGCGTACGTCCGGTGTTTGATCTGGTGCGTACCATTCCGGGCGTTGCCTGGACCTCGGTCATGGTTACGCTGGTCGGCATCGGCTTGTTATCGAAGGCGCTGGTAATTTTTATTTCAGCAATGGTAGCTATGGTGATTAATAGCTATTCCGGGATTCAACAAACCCGTACGGTTCATTTGTGGGTTGGTCGTACGTTTGGTGCAAGCGACTGGGAGCTTTTAACTAAAATTGCTGTTCCATCAGCGCTGCCAATGATCTTTACGGGCCTGGATGTGGCATTGGGCGCGGCGTGGACGACGTTGGTTGCAGCTGAGCTGCTGGCATCGACCAAAGGGCTTGGTTTTATGATCCAGCAGGCACGCGGTATTTTTCGGCTGGATATTGTCATTGTCGGTATGATTGTAATTGCGGTTACCGGATCGGTTCTTTCGAGTATTATTCGTTGGATCGGCGCCCAGGTCATGAAAGGGGGAAGACATTTATGAACGGTACAAAGAGACGGGTTGCTTATGGGATGCTGGGGATTTTTATTTTCCTGTGCATTTGGCATGCAGCAGCCACACTGACCAACCTTGGCCGCATTATGCCAGACCCGGTGACTGTGTTTGTCCGTTTCTTTATGGCTTTTATTGAGCCAATCGGTACCAAGACCATGCTGTTTCATATTTTGACCAGTCTGCGTCGGATGCTGATCCCCTATACGCTGGGCGGTTTGGCCGGTGTTTTTATGGGTGTGCTGATGGGATGGTACCGTATTTGTGACGCGGCGTTTATGCCCTATATTCAGATGTTGCGGCCCATTCCGCCGATTGCGTGGATCCCTCTTTCAATCGTTTGGTTTGGGTTTGCCGAAGGCTCCAAATACTTCTTGATTTTTTTGGCGTGCTTTTTTACGATTGCGCTCACCACCTGTGACGGCGTCCATTCGGTGGATGAAACGTTGGTGCGCGCGGCGCGGATGTTGGGGGCAAGGGATCGCCAGCTCTTCACAACCATTGTGCTGCCAACAACGGTACCTTACATATTTTCCGGACTTCAGGTGGCGTTGGGTTCTGCCTGGGCGACAATTGTGGCCGCAGAGATGATCCGTTCTTCTGAAGGCGTGGGATGGCTGATTGTCAGCGGACAGGATGTAGGGAATATGACGCAGATTATGGTTGGCATTGTGGCGATTGCTTTAACCGGGCTGTTGATTACATCGATGATGCGGGGAGTGGAGGCCCGTCTGTGCGCATGGACAATAAGAGGAAAATAAACGAAAGCCTGATTGCATTTCATGGGGTCAGCAAGACATTTGACAAGCCTGGAGAGGGGCGTTACGAGGTCGTCAGGGATTTGTATCTGAACGTGCAGGAAAATGAGTTTCTTGTATTGTTTGGACCGGGGCAGTGTGGGAAAAGCACAATCTTAAATATGATTGCTGGTTTTGAAGCACCCAGCGGCGGTGAGCTGCTCTGTCAGGGCCGGCCGGTAGAGGGGCCCGGGCCGGAACGGGGTATGGTGTTTCAGAACACCGCGTTATTCCCGTGGCTGACCGTAATGGGGAATGTGGAATACGGCCCAAAGGTGCGCGGCGTAAAAAAAGAGGAGCGGCGAAAGCAAGCGCAGCATTATATCGATTTGGTCGGCCTGCAGGGCTTTGAAAATAGTTATCCTGTCAAGCTGTCTGGTGGGATGCAGCAGCGCGTAGGCATCGCGCGGGCCTATTGCAGCGAGCCATTGGTCATGCTGTTAGATGAACCGTTTGGGCATTTAGATGCACAGACGCGTTATTTGATGCAGGATGAGCTGACCCGAATCTGGCAGGTCGAAAAGCGGACCGTGATTTTTGTAACCAATAATATTGAAGAGGCAGTGTATCTGGCCGACCGGATTTTGGTGCTTCGCAACTGTCCGACCGGTGTCAAAGCAGAATATCAGATTACGCTGCCCCGCCCTCGGAATTACACCGATCCGGAATTTTTGCGCCTTCGGCGCGAGATTGACGCGGTTGTTGATCACACATTGTAAATCGACTGCATAAAACCGCTCTGCGGGTCTTCCCGCCGTTTGTGGGAGGCCGGCTGCGTCCAACAGACCGGTATACAATCGTTTTTTGGCGGCTGTTGTTGTTTCACGGCGGATGGTCTTGCGCAAGCAGCGTCGTAGAGAGCATATCTGTAAGATGTTCATCGGCCTGATGAACATGAATCTGTCACGAACTGATACGAGGAGGCGATGACCGATGGCAGGGAATCAGCCAAAAGTAAGGGTTGAGCACCTGACAAAAAAATTCGGAGATCTTCTGGTTCTGGATGATCTAAACTTTGAGGTTGAAGAAGGGGAGTTCTTGTGTATCGTCGGGCCAACCGGCTGCGGAAAGACCACGTTTCTGAACAGCCTGACCCGATTGTATGAACCAACTGCGGGTGATATTTTGGTGAATGGTATCCCGGTAGATCCGAAAAAACAGAATATCTCGTATATTTTTCAGGAATATTCCTCTTTCCCATGGCTGACAGTTGAGCAGAATATCCGTTTCGGACTGGAAATCAAGCGGATTCCTGCGGCTGAGGCAGATGCCAATGTGGAAGAAATGTTGGAGGTTGTCGGGCTGACCAGATTCCGGAATTATTATCCCCGACAATTGTCCATTAGTATGTTGCAGCGGGTAGCAATTGCTCGTGCGTTTGCAACCAAACCCGAGCTGTTATTGATGGACGAACCGTATGGACAGCTGGATATCGACCTTCGGTTCAAGCTGGAGGATGAGCTGCTCAAACTGTGGCGGCGGACAGGGACAACGGTGCTTTTCATTACGCATAACATCGAAGAGGCGGTTTATCTGAGTCAAAAGATCATGGTACTCACCAATAAGCCGACTTCGGTTAAAACCGTTTTGGATAATCCTTTGCCGCTGCCGCGTGATGTGGTTTCCGCAGATTTTGTTGCGCTGCGCAATAAAGTAACTGATTTAATCAAGTGGTGGTAGAACCTTCTGCAGAAGGGAGAGCAGACAGAAGGGTCGGAAAGCTGTTGGCGAGAGTGTATAGCAATATTTTTCTTTATGCTTCTTTATGGAGGCAATGTATCGGGGCGGTGTTCGCACCCTGATACGGCGTTCACTTTGACAGAAAGGAAATGGATCATTTTGAAAACAATTTTTGTAATGATGGACACGCTAAATCGCCGGATGTTGGATATTTACAACAGTGATCCGGCAGAAACTGCAATTACCCCGAACATCCGGCGGCTGGCCGCACGCGGCTGTGTTTTTGATAATCACTGGACGGGATCCGCGCCTTGCATGCCGGCGCGGCGCGATCTGTTGACGGGGCGGCTGAATTTTTTGGAAAAACCATGGGGCGCGATGGAGCCTTTTGATTTTTCTTTGCCGTCGATCCTGGCACAGCATCGCAATGTACACAGTCAGCTGTTTTCTGACCATGCACACTACTTAATCCCTGGCGGAGAGAACTATACGAAGGGTTTTACCGCATGGGATGTGTATCGTGGGCAGGAAGGAGACCCGGTTTGGGTGCGTCCTGACTGTGGGGGAATCCGTTCAGAGCAGCGGCCTGACTGGTTTAAGGGAACCTATTCAGAAGCAGAGTCTGAAAACCGACGTCATTTTCAGCGGGAGGAAGAATATCCCAGTGTAAAAACGTTATCGAATGCAGCCCGCTGGCTGGAAGAAAATCATAAAGCCGATAATTTCCTGCTTTGGGCGGAAGCATTTGATCCGCACGAGCCCTATGATTGTCCCAAATACTATCTTGATCTTTACGAAAAACCGGGCGATTATGATGGATATGATTTCACACATCCAAACTATGGGTATAACGAATTTAACGAAGCCGAGACAGCGCATTTAAAACGCCGCTGTAAGGCGCTGCTGACGATGACCGACCGGCATCTGGGCGAGCTGCTCGATGTGATGGACCGCTATCGTTTGTGGGAGGACACCATGCTGGTATTCACGACCGACCATGGATATCACTTGGGCGAGCATGGATATATGGGCAAAAATTTTATGGCAA
>CANPPM010000239.1 GCA_947575935.1 uncultured Butyricicoccus sp.
ATCTGGAACAATGGTCAAAACCAGCATCTCTGCCCGGTAAATACACCACAGAGGATGTTCTGCAAGCCGCTGAGCATTTCTCTGATCGCGGAACGGACTTTAAAGCGCCGCTGAAAACTCATAAAAAATCAGAAAAATTGTTGTCCTATGTTGACGTCACTCCTGCGCAGTCGCCTTTACGGACAAAATCGGCGTATCGCTTGGGACCGGATTCGAAGGGGCCCGGTTTGGTGCGGAAGTGGAAATCCAAACCATTCGGGGGGCCTATACCGCGCGCAGCCTCTTTGCCTTTGGGGATCCGCTGCATCCGCTGAGCGCTTCGGCCCTGGAAAACAAGCTGCGTGACTGCTTCTCGAAAAATACGAAGCACAAAAAATAGGACTGCTTTTAGATCTTCTGCAAAAAACACCTGCGTTCCCGGATACCGTCCTGCTTACAGGGCGACCCGCCTGATACCAATATGAGATTCCGAAAAAGAAGTCAAAAGCGGCACACCTAAACCGGTGTGCCGCACAGTCTTTTGAAACGACCTGCCAAAGGGCAGGTCGTTTTGCGTAATACAGATCATACCCTTTCCTTTTGATTCAACCTGCTGTTTTTCCACAACTTCTGCCTGGAAAACAAAAGGACGGACGATCGAGAACAGACGAATCCCATATCGGAACAAAGGCGCAGCCTTTTCCCGGTGCAGGTTACCAAATCAGCACACGATCCTCAGGCGCTACGTACATCCCGTCGCCTGGCTGAATCCCGAATGCCTCATAGAATTCCGGAAGGTTCACCAGCACGCGATTAACGCGCAGCTTATCCGGTGCATGCACATCAATTGCCGCGACCAACTGCCAGTATTCCCGCGTGGATGTGCTCAGCCATGCGCGCGCCATCGTTTCATAAAGCTGTTTGAAATCCGGATCCGGTTCGCGCTTGGCGGCCTCGGTCACGCAGGCGGCTGCGCCAAGGTCAGCAATATTTTCGCTCAGCGTCAACTCTCCCCGGCATGCAACTCCGTTTGCGCCTTCCACGCCGTCGTAATGTTCTACAACCCTGCCACAGAGCTTTTGGAACGCCGCATAATCCTCCGGAGTCCACCAATCCGAGGCGTTCCCGTCCTTATCAAACTTCGCGCCATTGTTATCAAACGCATGGGTAATTTCATGCGCAATTACATACCCAATGGCGCCCAAATTCTGCTCCCGCGTATTCTTTACATCGTACATCGGCGCGCGCAGAATCCCCGCCGGAAACACAATCTCGTTAAATACCGGCACATAGCAAGCATTGACTGTATAAACGTTCATCGCCCACAGGGATTTGTCAACCGGTTCATTTTGGATCTCGACAAAATATTCGCGCAGAACGCGAGAAATTTCCACAAGATTGTCGAAATAGCTGCCGCCCTCGGCAGCGCTCCTAATCTCGACTGCATCCATGGAATCATCCCATTGCCCATCGTCCGGATAGCCAACCTTGATACTCATAGACTGCAGCTTTTCGATCGCCTTTTCCTTGGTCGCATCGCTCATCCAGTCAAGCGCACGGATCCGCTCCTCATAAATCTGCAAGAAGTCGCGCACCATATCCATGACGTCTGCTTTGGCCTCGGGCGAAAAATATTTCCGGGCATAGACCTTTCCAATTTCGGTGCCAAACTGGCCTTGTACCACCTGCGAAGCGCGGTATTCATCCGTCACCGAGCCTGTCGTACCCACCAGTTCGTTTTGATACGTATTGGCTGCGTCCTGGAATTCACGGTTCAAGGTACCGCCCAAGCCGGCCAGCAGCTCCAAGCGCAGGCGCGCCTTCAGGAATTCCACATGTTCCTCCGCAAAATAAGGCGCCGCTGCCTTAAGCAGCCCAACATCCGAAACCAGGATTCTGTTGGTAGCCGCAAGGCCGGATGTCTGATATGCGCTGTCCAGGCCGGCCTTGGGAAACAGCTCCTTCAACTGATCCAGCGTATAAATGTGATATATCTTATCGATGTTCCCATAGTCCTGCTGTTCCAGTTTTGCCGCTGCAAGGACTTTGTCCACCTCCCAGAACAGCTGCGCCTGCTGCGCCGCATCCTGACCGTCATATCCACCCAACGTCAGCAGCGTTTGGAGATACTTTAGGTAAGCTTCCTTTTCCCGGCCGCTGTCCTTTGCATAAATGTCTTTGGAAAGGGAAGGCGCAATACTGCTGAAGGTAACAACATAACGGCTGCTGTCTTTAGAGTCAATAGAGACGCCAAATGTCCGCAGCCCTGTTTGATGCAGCTCCCGCGCAATCCGGTCGGCGGCCGCCAACACCTCTTCCAGCGTATCTGCCTGATCGACCAACTCCAGATACGGCTTGATCGGGGAAATACCCGCCTGATTGCGCGCATCCCAGTCCAAGATATTATTATAGAAATCGCCAATCTTTTGTTCTGGGGATCCCTTTTCATACTTTCCCGAGGCCGCTTCCCGGATAATCGCCCCCACCCGTGAATCATCAAACATCATATCATAAAGCGTACCGCTCATTTCAAAGCCCTCTGGGATCACACTGTCATCCAGCGCCTTTTTGTTCACAGTAGCATAAAAATCATCCCTTAGATTGGCGCCCTCAAGCGCATACACACGGGAGATAAACCGCTGCATTTGCTCTGCCGTCACTGGTTCACCCGCACCAAACGTGGTCTCGCTCGTCCCTGCGACAATCCCCGCTTCAAACACATTGGCCAGCCCTTCTTTCGCCCAGAACGGCAGATCCGTAAACGCCCCCGCCGGAATCGCGTTGCGCGCATTATCCCCCACCGGCACAGGCAATTCACCAAACGCACGCTGCAGCATCACCAACGCCTCTGCACGGGTTGCAGCCTCCTCCTCGCGCAGGTCTCCATATTCATCTCCCTGCAGGATGTCCCCCAGCTGGACGCCTGGGTTATAATCATCCGCAGCAGAAAGCACCATCCGCGCCACCTCGCCGCGCGTCGCCCCATCTGCCGCCACCGCAAAAGGCGCATTCCCCAGCAGCAGCCCTGCGGCCAGCATACCTGCAAGAATTCTCCTTGCTCTCATGTCCATTTCTCCCTTCTGTCGATTGCCATTTGCACTAATCATTTAATACATTATTATATTAGACCTAATTTTTTCGTTTGTCAACCCCTTTCCCTAGGCGTGTTTGAAAATTTTGAATCGCCTTGAACGTCCTCCCTTTACCGGCACACGTTGTCAATCCTTTGCAGCATATCCCGTTTTCCGGGCGGCAAGCTTCTTGCCGCTGCTCCTATCCATTTTACAAACCACGCCTTGCCGTTTATCCAAATTCATTTTACTGCAATTTGAAGTAAAGGTCAATACTGCAATTTGCAGTAGGTATAATAGAACGTGTTTGAAAAGCATACCATCTGCACGGTTTTCCCTGTGGCACGGCAGCGCGTTTCTCCAATATACCGCCAGATACTCCGGCCTGTCAAGTTTCAACACAGAACGATTCACAGCGTCCCGCGTTCCCTTGCAAAACCGATTGCCGCCGGCTCGCCAATCCTGAAACACGGCAGCCTTTGGAGCCACCGGCCATAGGCAACCCAAATTCCTGTAAAAATACGATATGATCTCAGACGCCTGACAGGGTATGGCAAGCCCATGTAATCATGTCAGAAGCGCTCTGCAGCATCCCATTTGAAGACAGGGGGGAATCCATGTATCCGCGCCTGCGCGATCTTCGCGAAGATCATAATCTGACGCAAACCCACCTTGCAAAGCATCTGCACATCGACCAGCGTACCTACAGCAATTATGAACTCGGTACACGCGGTATCCCAATCGAAATCCTTATTCGGCTGGCTACCTTATATCACACTTCCGTTGACTATCTTCTCGGCCTGACGGACGAGCCGCAGCCCTACCCGCCGCACCGCTAGCGTCTGTTCCAAAACTGGCGGCATACCAGATCCATGCTGATTTTTTGCTATGCAGGGAAGCTTCCTGCAGGAACCCCGGCAGATTTCAAAAGGAATCAACAACACTTCCGCAGAAAAGGCGCCTTGCGGCGGCATTTTGATGGGTTTCAAACAGACGCTAGGGCCAAACGGCTCTTTTTTTCTGCCTCAGCACAGTTCCCGGCGTTCAAAGATCACAGCAGCGAACCACATCGAGAGAGCCGTAACCCCGGCGATCGCTACCAGCCCCCCTGTAAATCCGACTTTCACCAGTAACGTATACGCCATATCAATGGCCTCCTGATCCAGCAACCGCACCAGCGCCATCGGTATAAAGGCAACGCCGCAAAACAAACAGATCATTACATAACGGCCTTTCTCTGTACCGAAGCGAAACATCACCGGCAGCATGACGTCCACCAAAACCAACCCACTGCACGCAAACAAAACCGGCTGGGCAAACGCCCCAATCGCCAGCACCCCCCCGTTCTGTACGATATCTGCAGCTGTCACGACCGCACTCATTCCAATATCTACCAGTATCAAAGCCGCAGCAAAGACATATTTGGAAAGCACCACTGTACGCCTGGAGACCGGCAGGCTCATCCCGTAAGCATTCCATCCCGACCGCTCGTCATAGCTCATTGACGTG
>CANPPM010000240.1 GCA_947575935.1 uncultured Butyricicoccus sp.
TCATCGCGTACAACAAGAACAAGCAGAGCATCGAGATCAATCTGGGCAAGCCTGAGGGCAAGGAGATTATTTATCGTCTGGCAAAGGAAGCCGACGTGGTGCTTGAGAACTTCAAGAGCGGCTCTATTGACCGGCTGGGTCTGGGTTATGAAACGCTGCGCGAGTGGAATCCCAAGTTGGTTTTCCTTTCGCTTAGCGGCTTCGGCGGCTCTGGCCCGCTGATGAAATATCCCTGTTATGATGCGATTGCAGCGGCGCGCAGCGGTTTTGCGGCGAGCAACGGCGAGCCGGACGGCGCGCCGATGAAGGCGGGCAATGCCAATGGGGATACCCTGACCGGGACCTATGCCTTTGCGGCGGCGCTGATGGGCTTGGTCGAGGCGCGGCGTACCGGAAAGGGCTGCCGCATCGATATCGGCATGACCGATGTGGGTATGCTCAGCTGCTGTGAGACCCTGATGGATTATGACCGTACCGGCAATTCGCAGACCCGTTTTGGCAACCATGACCGTTTCCTTGCGCCTTATGGTATTTTTGCGGCGAGTGACGGATGGGCGGCTATTATTGCCGATACCGAAGCGCGTTGGGCGGCGTTGTGTGGGGCATTGGGCGTACCGGAGCTGCAGGAGGATACGCGGTTTGTGGATAATGCCAGCCGGATTGCCAACCGGGAAGCGCTGGTGGAGGCGCTTGAAACAGTTACCCGCACGTTGCCCCGCGCCGAGATCGAACGGCGCTTGCTGGAAGCGGGGGTACCGGCCTCTGAGGTGCTGCCTTTTATCGAGGCATATACGTCCGGCCATGCCAATGCGACCCGAGTCACCGATCTGGTTTGGCAGGAAAAGGTTGGCCAGATGCGGTTCTACAACAATCCGCTGCGTTTCGACAATCAGCTTTGCCCGATCCACAGCGGCGCCCCCCTGTTGGGGCAGCATACAAGGAAGATCCTTCAGGGCGCCGGCTATTCGCCAGAGGAGATCGACCGGCTATATGCGGATGGCGTGGTTGCGAGCAGTATGATTTAAGCCGGGAGGAGGAACGACGGCATGGGACTGAAATTTGATGTAATCGGCCGAAAGGCGGGTCCGTTGGAGCTGTGTTATGATTGGCACAAGCTGGCGCTGTATGCGCTGAGCGTCGGTGCAAATGTGGACGGTGAGCTGGAATATGTCTACGAAAAAGATATGAAGATCATCCCGACCTATTGGGCGGCGATCCTGGGCTTTGAGGAGTTTACCGATTCTTATGAGTACGGTCAGAGCCTGCCGGATACCCTGCACTATGGGTTTGAGATTCACTTTCACAAACCGATGACCCGTACGGAGGGTAAGATTCGTTATACGGTGGAGCTGTTGGATATCTATGACCGGGGGGAGGGTCGCGGCAGTCTCGCGGAGATCCAGGCCGAGGCGTTTGATGAGGACGGGCAGCAGGTCTTTACCCTGATTACCCGTGATATCGATATGTCCACGGGCGGCTTTGGCGGCAAAAGGCCGCCAAAGGCGGCGGTCGTCTACCCGGACCGCGCGCCTGACTTTACCTATGAGGACTTCATCGGTCCCAACCAGGCCGCGATTTACCGGATCGACAATGATCCGAATATCCTGCACATTGACCCTGATTTTGCACGGCTGGGCGGCTTCGAGCGGCCAATTATCATGGGGATGTGTACCGCCGGGTATGCCTGCCGCGCGCTGCTGCAGACAGTCTGCGGCAACCGTCCGGAGGCGATCCGTTCGTTCGCGGTACGGTTCACTTCGACGCTGGAGCCCGGACGGGCAGTCCGGACACAGATTTGGCGTACCGGCGAGCATGAGGTCGTGTTCCGCCTGCTTGACGCCGAGACTGGGACTGCGGTGCTGAACTTCTGCACGGCAGAGATCGATTAAACGGCAATTTGTTGGAACAGGAGGGCAATATGCAGACAATTCGGCTGATGCTGGGCGTGTTTGAGACCAACTGTTACCTGGTGTCGGGGACACCTGGCCGGTGTGTGGTCATCGATCCCGCCGGCGAGGGCGCCCGGCTCCTGCGGGAGCTGGATGCCCACCGTCTTACGCCAGAGGCCGTCCTGCTGACGCATGGACATTACGACCATATTCTTGCAGTGCCCGAGTTGCAGCAGCGTTGGCCGCTGCTGCCGGTGTATTGCCATCCGGCCGATTGCCCAGAGGCGTTGACGGAATATGACATGGGGCAGACCTTCCCGACGGTGACGGCCTTCCCCAATCTGCGGCCGGTATCGGAGGGGCAGACGCTTTCTGTTGCGGGGCTTTTGGCCACGGTAATGGAAACGCCGGGACATACGCCTGGTTCGGTGACATTTCGGATAGAGAATGCGCTGTTTACCGGGGACACCTTGTTTTATATTGATATTGGCCGTACCGATTTTGAGGGCGGCAGCTATCCGCAGATTCTGCAGTCGCTGCGCCGCCTCGCCTTGCTGGATGGGGATTTTGAGGTTTTGCCAGGGCATGGCCCCCGTTCGGCGCTGGAGCATGAGCGACGCTTCAATCCGTATTTGAAAAATGGCGGAGGGGGTGCGGCCTGGGGATAATCGGCGGGGCAGACCACTTGGCGATGTTTGAAAATCGAGTAGTTTCAAACAAGCCCTAGACAAATGACAGGAGTTGATTCGATATGGAAAACAAGAATGTACTGACCGAACTGCGTGACGGCGTGCTGATCGTCACCATCAATCGCAATGAGCGCCGCAATGCCATCGACCCGGCGACTGCGGCGGAAATGGAGGAGCTGCTGAACCAGGCTGAAAAGGATCCTGCGGTTGGCGCAATCCTGCTGACCGGTGCGGGCGAACGCAGCTTCTGCGCCGGTGAAGATCTTGCGGCGCTGGGCGAAAATGGCGAGTGTCTGACAGAAACCGAGCATGGCTTTGCCGGCATTACCGAGCGTCTTTGCAGCAAGCCGATTGTGTGTGCCTGTAACGGTACTGCGGTGGCAGGCGGATTGGAAATCGCCTTGGCTTGTGATGTGATCGTTGCAGCCGAGCATTGCCGGTTCGGGCTGACTGAAGTCAAGGTGGGCCTGCTGGCCACCAGCGGCGGTCTGATCCGCCTGCCCAAGCTGATTCCCGCTAAGATTGCGGCCGAAATGTGTCTGACTGGCAAGCTGATTGATGCGAAACGGGCATACGAAGTCGGTTTGGTCAACCATGTCGTACCTGCCGACCAGGTGATGGAAAAGGCAATGGAGTTGGCACAGCTGATGGCGGCGAATGCGCCGATTTCGTTGCGTTTGACCAAGCAGCTGATGCACATGGCCCCGCACATGTCTGAAGAGGATGGAATGCGCGTCTGCCGTTATATGGCATGGAAGTATGTTGAGGGAACAGAGGATGCGGTGGAAGGCCCGAAGGCGTTCCTGGAAAAGCGCAAGCCCCAATGGAAGGGCCGCTGAGCATATATCTGTAAAGGCCCTCCCGTCCGGGGGGACGGTGGAAAAAGATTGGAGTAAGCAATTATGAAAATGGAAAATAAGGTTTCAAGCGGCTATAAATGGCTGATGCTCCTCATGTGCGGTTTTGGCTATACCGGCACCTGTATGAATATTTGGATGTTCTACAGCTATTATTCGCTGATGCAGGCATATTTTGGGGCAAGCAATACTCAAATGGGTTATATCGGTACGATCACCGGACTGGTCATGATCGTTTGCTGGCCGCTCGGCGGCATGATCGCCGATAAGATTAGGATGAAAACAGCGTATATCGGCTGTATGATTTTCTCGGTTGTAGATTTTATTGTGCTGGCTTTCTCGCAGTCGTTTACACTGTATCTGCTGACGGTGTTCCTCTCCTGTTTCATGATGGGCATTTATTATACCCTGTTCGGTAAGATCGTCAAGGGCGTTTCTACCCCGGAGAGTGAAGGCAAGAATACGGGCTATTTCTGGGCGCTTTATGCGCTGGGCGGTTCGATCGTCGGTGCATTCGGCTCTTGGTTTGTCAGCCGGATGGATCTTGCGGGTTGGCGTCCGCTGATGTTCATGTTTGTCGGGGTCGATATTATCTGTACGATTATCTGCATCACTGCGCTGGATGAGGACAAGTTCAACGACTGGAGCGTCCTTGAAGGCAGCAGCGCGCCCAAGTTCCAGTTCAGCCAGGTTGGCAAGGTGCTGCTGATGCCCGAAATCTGGGTTGCGGGCCTGATCTATTTCACGATGTTGATGATTACATGCGCTGGCATTATGGCGGTCAGCATGATGAGCACGATTTACATGGTGCCTCTCGGTATTGTGACCTTTATCGGTATTTTCCGTCAGTATCTCGGCCGTGTGATCCTCAGCCCGCTGTCCGGCGCGATGATCGATAAGGTCGGTTCGTCTATGCGTGTCATCCGCTTTTTTGTCGGCATTACACTGGCGGGCTTTGTACTGTTTTTCGTGATGCCAATGGGCGATCAGTATTTCTGGGTCGGCATCCTATTGGTGGTGGCCTGTACCATCGGCTATGGTATGCAGTCCCCCTGCTGGATGACCCCGATCACAGAGATCAAGGTTCCGATTGCTTATCATGGCACC
>CANPPM010000241.1 GCA_947575935.1 uncultured Butyricicoccus sp.
ACAGTAATGCGGTAAGGCGGCCCTTTCCTACTCTACGCGGAGCTGCTGCGCACGCTGGAAGCGGTCACGCTGCTGCCCGATGGAACAGAATACACCGCCAGCCAGCCCGAGCTGGAAGCGTTGCCGATTGCCGCGCAGCTGCGGGACGAATACCGATAAACCGGAATCCGCCCCCGTCACAGAGGAGGATCGCTGGCTTTGGGTACGGAACAAATGGCTTTTGGCGTATCCCGAAAGCAGCGAAGCGGCACAGGGCGCGCGCATTGGGCTTTCCTGCGAAAATATCGATTTTGCAAAAGACAGTGAAGTAGAACGGAAATGAGAAACATTCCTGAGATTAAAATGGGCATTATCGCGGTCAGCCGCGGGTGCTTCCCGATCAGCCTTGCCGAAAAACGCCGCGCAAATGTGGTGAAGGCTTATGGCGAGGGCCTGTATGAGTGCCCGGTCGGCGTTGTCACCGAGCAGGACGCCAAAAACGCCGTTGAGGATATCAAGGCGGCGGGTGTGAACGCATTATGTGTGTTCCTTGGCAATTTTGGCCCCGAAACCCCGGAAACCATGATTGCCGACCTGTTCGACGGCGCGATCATGTATACCTCGGCCGCCGAGGGGGACGGCGACCTGCACGACGGGCGCGGCGACGCCTACTGCGGGATGCTGAACGCTTCTTATAATCTTGGGCTGCGCGGCAAGCGCGTGTACATCCCCGAATCCCCCTGCGGTACGGCGGAAGAGGTCGCGCGGCAGATCCGCGGTTTTCTCCCGGTCGTGGCCGCGCTGGTGGGCATGAAACACCTGAAAATCTTTGCCTTCGGCCCGCGTCCGAACGATTTCCTGGCCTGCAACGCACCGATCAAGGCGCTGTATGACCTTGGGGCCGCGGTTGAGGAGCACTCCGAGCTTGACCTGCTTGTCGCTTACAACAAGCACAGGGACGACCCGCGCATCCCCGCAAAAATGAAGGAAATGCGGGAGGAGCTTGGCGGGGAAAACCAATATACCGGCGTCCTTCCCCGCCTTGCACAGTATGAGCTGACGCTGGAGGACTGGATGGGGGAGCATCTTGGCTGCGCAAAGTACGCCGCGTTTGCCAACAAGTGCTGGCCCGCGTTCCAGACGGAGTTCGGGTTTGTGCCCTGTTATGTCAACTCCCGTCTGACCGGGCGCGGCATCCCGGTTTCCTGCGAGGTCGATATCTACGGCGCGTTAAGCGAGTATATTGGCATTTGTGTTTCCGGCGCGCCCGTAACCCTGCTCGACATCAATAATTCGGTCCCGGCGGAGATTTTTGACGGGGAGATTCAGGGGAAATATCCCTTCCGGCAGAATGAAACCTTTATGGGGTTCCATTGCGGGAACACCTGCGCCTCGCTGCTGAAAAACCCGCACATGGGCTATCGGCTGATTATGAAGCGCGACCTAGAACCCGACCTTCCCGAGCCGGATATCACGCGCGGTACAATGGAAGGCGACCTCAAGGCGGGCAAGATTACCTTCTTCCGGCTGCAATCGACCGCCGCAACCGCGCTGCGCGCCTATGTGGCGTAGGGCGAGGTGTTGGACGTGCCAACCCGCTCCTTTGGCTCCATCGGCATTTTCGCAATCCCGGAAATGAACCGCTTTTATCGCCATGTGCTGATTGAAAAGCAGTACCCGCATCATGGCGCGGTGGCGTTCGGCCATTACGGCAAGGCGCTGTTCGAGGTGTTCAAATACCTTGGGATCAGCGATATTGCGTATAACCAGCCCGCGGCCCTGCCCTATCCGACAGAAAACCCGTTTGCGTAGTCTGGGAAAAAGGAGACAGGGCACGCCTTGCAATATCAAAATCCTGTGATCTGCGGCTTTTATCCGGACCCCAGCGTCTGCCGCGCAAATGGACGCTATTATCTGGCGGCAAGCTTCTTCCAATACTATCCCGGCGTCCTCATTTTTGAAAGCGCTGATTTGATCGACTGGAAATCGGTATGTCATGCGCTGACACGGGAAAGTCAGCTCCGGATTCAGGACGTGGAAAGCTCCGCAGCCATGCCCCGCTGTCATCCAGGGGATCGGGCATGGTGAATTGGTTCAGTCGGCGGACGGGAGCTGGTACATTTTTACCCTGGGCTTCCGCCAGATCCATATTTGGAAGCCCTATCACACGCTGGGCAGGGAAGTATTCCTCGCGCCGGTCACCTTCGGCCCTGACGGCTGGTTCCGCGCCGGTACAAACGGTGTAATGGAGGAACGGTATTCGATTCCCGGTGATTTCCGGCAGGAGCGAAAGCGGACGGATACCTTTGGCAATACACAGCCCGGATATGGGGAAATACCGCCTTTCCGAAGATGCCTTTCTTTTGTTTGGCAGCCCTGTCACATTGGATGATGTTGGCTCGCCCACCTTTATGGGGCTGCGGCAAAGGGGATTTTGCTTTGATCTTTCTGTGGAGCTTACGCTGGACGGTTTTGGCGGGGGCGGCGTCACCTGTTATATGTGCGAAAATGAGCGTTTTGACCTTGCCTTGCGCAGACGGGCGGGGGCTTTGGACGCTGTCCTCAAGCTAAATATCGGTGAGGCAAAACACACCGCAAAGACGCTGCCGCCGTCCGGTGAACGGGCAAAACTGATGATTCAGGCGGACAGCCTTTCCTATCGCTTTTTGATAGAGAAAAATGGCTCGAAGCATTTTATGGGGCAAGGCTCCGCAAAATATCTTTCCAGCGAAGTCTCGGGCGGGTTTACCGGGGTCATCCTTGGCTTATACACAACAGGCGAAACGGCTGCAAAATTTCAGGACTTGCAGATTTCATATCGGGAATAAATAATTCTGATCGGTCTGCCGCCGCGTTTTCCCTATTTTCTTTTCGGCAGGAATGGTGTATAATGGTGGGCAAAGGAGGCGCCGAAATGACACGCAGTGTATCGGATATCCAAGCCATCCTTACCCCCATTTTTGACAGCTACAGCATTTCACGCGCCGTCCTGTTTGGCTCCGTTGCCAAAGGGACTGCCACGGAAAAGAGCGACCTCGATTTGCTTGTGGACAGTCACCTCCGCGGGCTGAAATTTGTAGGCTTTATGGAAGAAATCCATCAAACATTAGGGATGCCGGTGGATGTCCTGGATATTGCTCATATTGAAAAAGGTTCCCGCATTGAGCGGGAAATCCGTTCCGATGGAGTGGTAATTTATGAGAAATGAAATGATCCTTCAAAAAATGTATCGGTACGCCGGAAAGTTGATCGCATATTGCGATGGCTCAGCTATCATGATTTCATAGCGGATATGAAACTGGTAGAAGCCTGTGTGTTTAACCTCAGCCAGTTAGGTGAGCTTTGCCGCAAATCCAAAGAACGACAGAAGATAATCGATGCGCCTTATATGGATAGGATATATAAAAAGGCGTACAAAGAAGTTGTCTAAGACGTTCGGTTCTTTCCGAACCCTTGGGTATATTGTGTAAACAGAATGGCTGTTACCGCAATGGTGTCAGCCATTTCTTAATACAACGATTCTTAACAACATTGAGAACAATCGGTTTGTATCGCACGAGAAATATTCTCAAATATGAAGCCCTGAATAAACAGGCGCTTCATATCTGTTCGGAGTATAAAAAATCCGTGGATTATCCGGAAAAGGAATGCATATGGCTTTCCACAAAGGAAGAACTGTTAGGAACGTTATCCGGATCACCGATTGGTATGGTGGGCAATCCAAGAGAGTATCTGCGCTATGACGATGTCATTGGAAAACGCAGAGATGGAATCGAACTTGTCCTGGGCAAGCGTGGGAATATTTTGTTACAGATAGCTTTTTGAAAGCCTCTGCATGTCATCAGATTTATGGAACAAGGGCGCTGTTCGCGACCGGCATCCGTCATGCGGATTCTCTTTCCCGCACAATGGAAACGCTTTGCCGCAAATCCAAATCACGTCAGAAGATTATCATTGCGCCTGATATTGATTGGATAGATAAACCGGCGATGATGGCGGATTGGATGAAGATCATTCAGACAATCTACAGCGAGTGCCTCTCGATTTGGATTGCCGTATGGAATCCTGTCTACGGTGCTCGGATTGATGAAATAATCCGCAATGGATGTACCGCTGCAATCCGACTAGAGCGGATCGGTAAGGCATTCCTGCCGCATATTTGTCTTTGGGCGGATGCGAAAGCGGGGAAATGACACGGCTAAGCGGCTAAGCGATGATACACGTTATCTCAGAGCGCTGATTGACGATTGGGAAAAGTAAACAGGTTCGGTGAGAGCAGACATGCACCGGTCGGATGCTCCGACGGTTTCGAAGACGGCGGCATCGAAATAAGTCGTAAAGAAGATTATGGAAGCATTTCCTGTCGGCAGCATAATATATATAGCGAGGTGGTTGACAAATCATCGTCAAATAGATTTTTACTGCTTCGCGTATCATAATACATATTAGGTTATTAGAAACGCATTGGAAAAAGCATGCGCAACTGATTTCGTTTTATGTAAGGACTCTGTCCGGTAAATGGACAGAAGTATAAATTAAGAAGGAAATTAAATGGTATGT
>CANPPM010000242.1 GCA_947575935.1 uncultured Butyricicoccus sp.
CCCCCCCCCCCCCCCCCCCCCCCCCCCCCCCCCCCCCCCCCCCCCCCCGCCCCACGCGGCGGGGCTGCCGCTGGATATCGTGTCTGTCGAAAAAGGCGGGCAGACGGGCTGTTAATTTTTCTATCCGTGATGCAAAAAAAGGTTGGAATCCCACTTCGAAGTGTGATAGTATTATAATTGTATAAAAATCTGTATTGGCAGCGAAAGGACGCTGCTGCACAAGGAGGGATTCAATTGACTGCAGGGCTTGCAATATTACTGGGACTGGTACAGGGGCTGACCGAATTTTTGCCGGTCTCCTCATCGGGTCATTTGGTGCTGGTGCAGACCTTTTTCGGCGGATCAGACCCAGAGGCCGATTATATGCTATTTGACGTCCTACTTCATTTTGGAACGCTGCTTTCCGTTTTTATTGCTTTCTGGGGGGATATTCGTGAACTTTTGGTCGAGTTTTTTGGATGGGTGCGGGATGGCTTCCAGCTCAAAAATCGGCCCTACCGCCGGTTCATCGTGATGGTGCTGCTCACGATTGTGCCGATGTTTCCGGTGCTGCTGATCAAGGACCGGCTGGACGCGCTGTTTTCCAATACTTTATTTGTCGGCTGTGCGTTGCTGGTGACGGCACTTGTTCTGCTGCTGAGCGAACGGGCGCCGCGGCTGCATAAGGATGCAGGGAATGCGACTTGGCTGGACGCGCTGCTGGTTGGCTGTGCGCAGGCGGTGGCGGTGGTTCCGGGGATCTCGCGTTCTGGCTCGACGATTTGTGCAGGGCTGTTTCGCGGCTTTAGCCGGGATTTTGCGGTGCGGTTTGCGTTTATCATGTCGTTGCCGGTGGTGTTCGGCGCGAATCTGCTTGAGGTCAGTGATGCGGTCGCACAGGCGCAGTCAACTGGGATTCCAATCGGGCTGTATGCACTGGGAATTGGGGTTTCGATGGTATCGGGATTGCTTGCGATCCGGCTGATCCGCCTGGTCACAAACAAAGGACATTTCCGGCCGTTCGTCATATACTGCGGGTTGGTTGGCGTAATATCGGTTATTGCGACGGTGGTACAGCGGTTTGCGCAGTGACCGTTGCTTTCCGGTTCTGTAAAGCGCCTTTGCGGGGATGTATTCAGGATGTCCCTTGAAAACATTTGGGTTTTAATCTGTGGAAGCCTGCGCTCCTGTCCTCCTTGCAGGTGATGAAGCGGGGGACCGTCGGTCGGGGGATGCAGGGGCTCTCTTGCCGTCCGCTGCGCGGACGCGGCAGGGCTGAAGAGGGAAGACATTCAATATGGAGGTGTGGCGTTTGGCCGCAGGGAAGAAAAAAACAACGACAAAAAGCAGTGCCGCCAATCGGAAAAAAGCGCCTGTGCAGGCAGAGACGGCGTCCGGCGGGGTTCCACGCGGGATTTGGGCGGCTGGATGGGGCATCCTGGGGCTGGTAACGGCGCTTGCATTGCTCCCTATTGAGGGTGCGGTGTTAAAGGTGATGCGCAGTGCCCTTGGAGGAATGCTCGGCATTGGGCTCTATTTGCTGCCTGCCGCGATGTTTCTGGTCAGCGCGCTCTTGTTTATCAGAAGGAAGGGCCCGGTGCGCCTGCGCGCGTTTTGTATTATGATCGAGCCTGTACTGATTGCAGCGCTGCTGCATGGGGTGTTTTGGAGCAATGCCTTTGAGAGAAGCAGTAAAACGGTATCTGCATTGCTGACTGCAGGGGCGGGGCTTCGCGCAGGCGGGCTGCTGGGCGGGCTGCTCTATCTGGGCCTGCAGTGGGCGTTGAGCTGGTTCGGGGCCATTCTGGTGCTGCTTGTCCTGACGGTTGGCGCGGGGCTTGCGGCCGCGCGCGTTACGCCGGTAATGCTGTTTGAGGCGCTCCGTCCGCCCGTATATGACTATGACTCTGAAGAGGAGCGGGAGCGTTATGAGGCGCCGCCCGAGGTGCCCAACGTTCATGTGCTGCGGCAGCAGCGCCAGCAGCAGCGGCAAAGCCGCAGCAAGCCAAACATTGCCAACTATAATATTCCACTGGATGATGAGCAGCCAGAGCCGCCTGTGCTGGACGACGACCCTGCTGCGATTCTTCGCAAGCCGCCTGCGCAGACCGTTGCCGGCGCGCGGCGGAGGCAGCCGATTTCCCCGGCGGAATTTCTAAGGGGGAGCGGACAAGAGCATATCGACGCGCCTGTACACGACATCTTAGATCTGGTTCAGCAGCAGACCGAGGAGTCGGGCGCTCAGCCGCCCGATCTTGCCGAGCAGATGCTGGTGGAGCAGGTGCGTGCGGCGGCCGAGGCTTCGGCTGCGCGCAATGCTGAACGCGCTGCCAGAGGGGAGGATGCTTCCACTTCGGTTGTGCAGTTTCCGGGCGGTCGTGCTGCGCCGCCTCAGATTGAAGCCGACGATATGGAGGAATTTGACCGCGATGGTGTAGAGATTGTCAGTTTTCCGGGGATGTCGGCAGAGGCAGCGCTTGAAGTTGGCGCACCGGCGGTAGAGCCTGCTGCGGAGCCGCTGCCGGACAAGCCGGTTAAGCCCAAGAGCAAGGCGGAGGAAAAACGTGAAGCCGAGCGTGCCGCAGAGGAAATGGCTGCCCGGATGGCTGCCGAGATGGATGAGAACCAGCAGGCGCCGGTCCCCTCATATATCAAGCCGTCTCTGGAGCTGCTCAATGAGGCGCGGCAAGGGGGGAGCACGGGCGTTGAGATGGAGCTGCAGGAAAATTCCGCACGGTTGGTCGACACGCTGCAGTCGTTCGGGATTGATGCCAAAATCATAGGCATTGTACACGGTCCGTCGGTCACCCGGTTTGAGTTGACGATTTCACGGGGCGTGAAGTTTTCCCGCATCACCGCGCTTTCTGATGATATTGCTTTGTCGTTAGGCGCAGTTTCAGTGCGGATTGCGCCCATCCCGGATAAAGTGGCCATCGGCATTGAGGTCCCGAATAAGACGGTTACTATGGTCAGCATTCGGGAGTGCATTGCTTCCCCCGCTTTCCGGCAGGCTTCCAGTAAGCTGTCCTTTGCCGTTGGTAAGGATATTACTGGCGCGCCGGTGATTGGCGACATCGCCAAAATGCCGCATCTGCTGATTGCGGGTACAACCGGTTCCGGAAAATCTGTGTGTGTGAACTCTATGCTGATCTCGATCCTCTATAATTCCACGCCGGAGGAGGTTCGCCTGATCATGGTCGACCCTAAGATGGTCGAGCTTGGCAATTACAATGGCGTACCCCATCTGCTGATACCGGTTGTAACGGATCCGAAGAAAGCGGCCGGCGCCTTGAATTGGTCGGTCGGTGAGATGGAACGCCGCTACAAGGTGTTTGCGGATCATCAGGTGCGAAATTTGGCCGGGTATAATGATCTGATGCGCCAGAAACGGAAAGAAGCACAGTTTCAAGAGGACGATTCGCCGGAAAACTATCAGGTGCTGCCGCAGATTGTCATTGTCATTGATGAGCTTGCAGATCTGATGATGGTTGCGGCCAAGGAGGTCGAGACTTCGATTTGTCGGATTGCGCAGAAAGCGCGCGCTGCCGGGATGCATCTGATCGTTGCAACCCAGCGTCCCTCGTCGGATGTTATTACTGGTATTATGAAATCCAACATCCCTTCCCGCATTGCATTTGCGGTTGCCAGCCAGATTGAGAGCCGTATTATTTTAGACCATACCGGTGCGGAAAAGCTGATTGGCAAGGGCGATATGCTGTATGCGCCGATTGGCGGCGGAAAACCGCAGCGGATACAGGGCTGCTTCATTTCTTCAGAGGAAATTGAGAGCGTCATTGCCCAGATCAAGGAATCGGCAACTGCGGAATATAATGAAGAGATCCTGGAGCACATCGAGCGCCAGTGCGACGGAGACGGCGAAGGTAAGGGCAGGTCCGGCGCTTCCGACGGTGATGAAGATGAGATGCTGATGGAGGCGATTGACGTCGTGATGGACTGCGGCCAGGCGTCGACCTCTATGCTGCAGCGCCGGCTGAAAGTTGGCTATTCCCGTGCGGCCCGTATCGTCGATCAGATGGAAGAACGCGGCATTGTCGGCCCATTTGAGGGCGCCAAGCCCCGTCAGATTCTGATTACAAAGGATGAATGGAAAGAAATGAAGCTTCGCCGTGCGGATTCTTGACCAGGCCTAGGGCTTGTTTGAAAAATGTCAATACGCCCAAACAACGGTTCTTTTTCCGTCATTGTGCATATTTCCATTTTTCAGACGGCGCCTAGTATCGCGCGCCTGTGCGCGCTGCCTGCGGAGAGGATAGGATTTGATGGCGCTTATTTTGATTGGAGGCTGTTGAGATGAAAGAAATTGAGATTCGTTCCCTTACGCTGAACCCTTTTGAGCGACTGCACAAGCAGTGGGCGCTGCTTTCTGCGGGGGACGCTGGCTCTTTTAACATGATGACCGTCAGCTGGGGAGCGCTGGGGGTGATCTGGCAGAAGCCAGCCTGTACTGTTTACGTGCGGGAAAGCCGCTATACAAAAGAGTTTATGGACCAAAACGATTGTTTTACGCTCAGTTTTCTCA
>CANPPM010000243.1 GCA_947575935.1 uncultured Butyricicoccus sp.
GCACCGCGACAATGACCGTCGCAGTCGAGCAGATCGCGCCGATCGACAAGTCGATCGAGCCGATCAGCAGCACGAACGTTACCCCGATCCCCATGACCAGATACGGAACACTGTCCGTCAATAAGTTTTTCAGATTGTTGGGATTCACAAAATTCGCGTTCATACCGGTAAAGACGGCAAAAATCACGATCACCGCAAAAACCCGGACCCATGTCCCCATTTGACGCGATTTGAATTTTTCCTTCATCGCTGCTGCATTCATACAGACAACACCTCCTTGATCACATCATACCGCGGATGATATCGACTTGCTCGGGCTTGCCGCCAACCGGGCAGTCAAACTCCATCGTTACAAGTCCATCCTTCATGGTGAGGATATGGGTGCTCAGTCCGATACACTCGTCAAGCGTATCCCCCAGTACAATGACTGCAATCCCCTGTTCGGTTGCACCGCGAATCAGGCTATAGATCTCTTCCTTTGCCCCCACGTCTACGCCGCGCGTCGGATGGTTCAGGATCAGAACTTTGGCGTTCGCGCTCAGCGCACGGGCAAAGACCACCTTCTGCGCATTGCCGCCTGACAGGGAATTCATGTCGGAATCCATCCCCGAACACCGGATCTGCAGTTCCCGGATCCACTGCGCGGATTTCTCCCGCTGCAGCCGCTCCGAAATCAGACCGTTCTTCCGGTATGCTTTCAGGTTGGAGATCGCAATATTATCCACGATCCGCAGGCTGCCCAGCTGCCCCTCTTCGCGGCGCTCTTTGGGAATCATCACAATCCCCCGCTCCACCGCGCCGGCCGCATGCGGAAACTGAACCGGCTTCCCCTCGACCAAAATAGTCCCGCTGGTCTGCGCCTCCAGCCCGGCAAGCACGTCACAAAGCTCCTCTTTGCCCGCGCCGACCACGCCGCAGATGCCCAGGACCTCGGACTTATGCAGGCGGAAGCTGACATCCTTGAAAAAGCCGAACAGCCCCAGCCCCTGTACCTCCAAAACAACCTCATCTTTTGGCTGCTGCTGTCTGTTTTCCTTATAATATTGATCACTGGTCGTTTTTCCGACCATGCGTTCATACAGGATGTCCTCGTTGAGCTCCTCATGCAGCAGCATGCCCGCGCCTTTCCCGTCTTTAAACACATACACACGGTCGCAAATCTCAATGATCTCGTCCAACCGGTGGGATACAAACACGACTGCATGCCCCGCCGCAGCCAGCTTTCTCATTTCTGTAAACAGCTTTTGGATCTCCTCCGCCCCCAGCACAGAGGTCGGCTCGTCCAGCAGGATCATGGATCTGCGCTCCGGATCCTCAGCTGCCGCGCTTGAAATCACCTTACAGATTTCAATCATCTGCCTGGTGGCAAAATCATAATCGTTTACCTTGCGGGAAGGCTTGATGCCCTGAATATCATGCTCGGCAAAGACCTTATCCGCGTCCTGATACATCTTCTTCCAATGGATCAGCGGCCCAATGCGGTATTCCTTTTCCCGGCCGAAGAAAATATTCTGCCCCACAGTCAGATTGCCGATCAGCGCCTGCTCCTGAAACACCATACCGACGCCGTTACGCTGCGCCTCTTTCGGAGAACGCGGCGCATATGTATCCCCATATAGGGTCATCGAACCGCCGGTCTGTGTCTGCACGCCCTGGATGATTTTCAGCAGTGTAGACTTGCCTGCCCCGTTCTCTCCGACCAGCCCGATGATCTCCCCTTCGTAGATCTGCATATCGACCCCCTGCAGCGCAAGCGTGCCCGGGAATTGCATTTCGATCTGCTTTGCTTCAAAAAGCAGTTTTTTCATCTCTGCCGCCCCCTTTACTTGCTCACGACCCGGCGCCCACGCACCGAGGACAACGCGACTGCCGCCAGGATGATCAGGCTTTGAATGCCGGTCTGCAGGTCGGATGAAACGCCCAGCAGAACCAACCCATTGTTCAGCTCTGTGACGATCAGGATCCCCAACAGGGTATTCAGGACACCGCCCCTGCCGCCGCTGAGTGAAGTGCCGCCCAGCACGACTGCTGTCATCGCCGGGAAAAGGTTGTTCTTCCCAATAAGCGTCGTGCCCATACCAATGCGCGACGCCCCCAGCACACCCGCCAGGCCAATCAGCGCCCCCGACCAGGCAAAGGCCTTCAGCTTGACCGACTGCGTATTGACGCCGATGACCTTGGGAATGGACTCATCGTTGCCGACTGCAAACAAATACCGTCCAAATGCAGTATATTCCTGAATGATATATGCCACTGCAAACACCGCAAAGCTGATCCATGCGGTATATGGGATGCCAAGGAAGTTGGTCAGCGCCAAATTGCGGAATCCTTCATCCAAGATCGTCGGCGCAACCGCCCCCGTGACTGCGGTTGCCACGCCAGCCGCGATACCGGAAAAACCATAGCTGACCATAAAGGATGGGATACGCGCCTTGACATGAATCAGGCCGACAAAAAAACCGATCAGCGCGCACACTGCAACCGACAGCAGCACGCCCGCAATGCCCAATGACAGCGAAGTCATATTATTCATAACCAGCAGGCTGACCACACAGCCGCCAAGGCTCATCACGCCGTCGACTGACAAATCGATACAGCCGGTGATGATTACAAAGGTAATGCCAAGCGCCACGGTCAGCGGCAGAGCGGTCTGCCCCAGCATGGTGATCAGGTTTTCCAAGGACGCAAAACCGGGTGCGGCCACCGAAAACACAAGATACAGCCCCACCAGTACAAAAACCGGCACCAGCTGTATAATCCTATCCTTCCGGTTCTTACGTTCAATCTTTTGTACAAACTCATCGGCAACCGACAAGGAAGCCGCCTGCGGATTCGCCATAACTTCATCTCCTTTTCGCTGAATGGGAAGGAACTGCCGGGATGCCGGCAGTTCCCTGCGATTACAAGCTGTTCCAGAAATGAGACGCGTACAGCCCGGCCCCCGGATACCGCCGGCAGTACGGACACATCGTATACGGCCCATTATGGATATTCGCGCAGCACCGCAGATAAATCCCGGCTACACAACCGGTGCATCCGAAGGATACGGGCTGCCTTGGATCATGCGGGGATTTCAATTGCACGCACAAAACCGCCAAAGCTCTGGCTATAATCCACCACAGGCTTGCTGTCTACATAATTTTGAATGAACTCCTGGATATTCTCACTGCTGACCGTAACGCCGCTGCTGTAGTACGCCCGCTTGGACTGGTCGCAGCTCTGCGTATCCAGCTCCCCGATATAGGCATTATACGCTGTAGAAATCCCGTAGCCGCCCTGGCACCATGCGTTTGCATAGGTCGTGGCCAGCATATCCCCATTTTCAATCGAGGTAATCGCATCCTGATTCCCGTCAAAACCGATGATCTTAATATCATCCGTAGACTTCCCCTTTGCCTTCAGCCCCTCGATTACAGCAAGCGCAACCGAATCATTCGGGCAGCAAATCCCGTCGATGTCATCGCCATAACGGGTGACCCATGTCTGTGCAAGATCCATGCCAACCTGCGGATCCCAATCGCAGACCTGCTGGTCAAGCACCGTGATATTGGGATACTCTTCCAGCGCCTGCAGCCATCCTGCGGTGCGCTCGTCCGAAGCGTCATTGGCCAGCGCCCCTTCCATCAGCAGCACATTGCCGGTCTTATCCGGGAAAGTATCAAACATAACCTTTGCTGTCTCATAGGCGCCGGCCGTATTGTCAACCGTCTGATGGGCCGCATAATACTGATAATCCTGTGGATATACATCCTCTGCCATCGTCCAAGTACTGGTCCAATAAACACCGGCATCCTCACAAAGCTGCGCAATTTCTGCATTGATGGTTGCAGACTGCGGATCTACATACAGAATGCAGTCGGAGCCGCCACGCGCAAGGAACGACTTGATATCATTTACCTGCTTTTGCTCGTCGCCATGATGCTCCATGGTGACAATCTCCGTGCCGGGGTGCGCCTCGCTGAACGCGTCTGCAGAAGAAACCAGCTCTACATAATACGGATTGTCCAGCCCGCGCACCGACAGGCCGATCAGGCACTTCCCGGCTGCGGAGCCGCCCTCCTCACCGCCGCCGTTTGCCGCGCCGCCGCCCGTATTTCCGCCGCAACCGGTCAGGATCGAGGCAATCATAGCCCCCGCTACCATCCACGCAAATATCTTTTTCATTTTGCACTCTCCTTTTTTGTGATCGTTTTGGCGTAAACCTTTTCAAATTATACCGCGCTCCGCATTGTCGACAATTCATTATTGTTGTCTCTGTTTGCGTTCCGTTGTATATGATTATAATATATTAAATTATAAAAATTGTCAACGCATGGTATCATAGGAAAATAAACAAAATTATATATTATTTTTTGTATACCATTTTTCATGCAACCGTAACTTCTGCGCGCAAAAAGCGGGCTTCCAGCACGGAGAAGCCCGCCAGCAGATCGAAAAAGTCCCCAGTCCCGCAGCCGTGTATCCGCCGTTTCATACCACTGTTTATTAGGACGGAGGCCGGCGGCAACCCAA
>CANPPM010000244.1 GCA_947575935.1 uncultured Butyricicoccus sp.
ATTGGAACATCGAAAAATTGTCATTAAACACACCTAACACGATATAAAACAGTAATACAGCCACATAAATGGCACAGCTCCTTTTGAGCACAAACAGATCCTTTTTCAGCAGCGCCAACATTTTATTTTACCCCCTTTGACAAAAGCACAATCATATCATCCAACGATGCGCGCTCAATCTGCAGCCCCGCCGGTATCCGTCCCCGTTCCACCAGCGCCTCTACGCCAAAGGCGGATTCCCGCACGCCAAGGACCGCCGTTTGATCCAGTTCACGCAGCTGCTCCCGCGCACATTTCACGATCCCCAAACGCTCTTCAAGTATATCCCGCTCTTCCGATATCAGGATACGGCCGTGGTGGATAAAGGCCACATAGTCGCAAATCTTTTCCAAGTCGCTGGTAATGTGCGAGGAAATCAGAATCGAGTGACGCTCATCCTGCACAAACTCAAAAAACAGGTCAAGCAGCTCATCGCGCACCACCGGATCCAGCCCGCTGGTTGCCTCATCCAAAATGAGCAGGCGCGCCCCGTGCGACAGCGCCACCGCAATGGACAGTTTCATTTTCATCCCCCGGGAATATGCCTTAACCGTCTTTTTCTCTGGCAGATGGAACCGGCCCACATAGCCGAAAAAGGTCTCAGACGACCAATTCCGGAACGCTGTCCGCATGATCGAATTGATTTCCCGCACATTCAGCGTCTCTGGGAAACAAGCCTCATCCAATACGACGCCGATTTCCTCTTTCAGCGCCGGGAATACACGGGTGTGCGGCTGCCCATACAACAGGATTTCTCCACTGTCTGCCCGGATGAGATCCAACAGCAAATGGATGGTTGTCGACTTGCCTGCCCCATTCTCGCCAATCAATCCCATCACGCAGCCCTCTGGGAGAGACAAGCGGATATGGTCCAGCTGAAAGTCCCCGTAGCTCTTGCAAAGATCACGAATTTCAATTGCGTTCATAACGCCTCTCCTTCACAAATCGTCTCCAAAATTTCAATCAATTCCCCGCGCTGCAGCCCGGCGCCCCGCGCCAGCCGTACCGCCTCGCTAAAATGCTCTTCAATCCGGCGCAGATGTTCCTCGCGCACCAATTCCCGGTTCATACTTGCCACAAAACAGCCCTTTCCTGCTGCTGTCACCAGGAATCCTTCGCGCTCCAATTCCTCATACGCACGCTTCGTTGTGATTACCGATATGCGCAGCTCCTTAGCAAGCACCCGCATGGAGGGCAACAAATCCCCCTCCTTCAGCTCGCCTGATAAAATCATCTGCTTGAGCTGCGTACATATCTGCTCATAAATCGGCTGCCCCGAAGCGTTGCTGATGATGATATTCAAGCCATCACTCCTTCCTCTGTATCTACCGTGTATATTTAGTATATACAGTAGATACAGTTCTGTCAAGAGAAAATTTCCCCCGCCGTCAATAAAAAAAGCTCCCTCATCAGAGGAAGCCAAAGGTTACTAATAACCGCTTTTTTTCATTTTATAAATCGGGCCACATCAGACGGCCCACTTGCAGCCATACGCGCCTGCAGCGTCACGCTCACCCGTTCCCACTATTTATGATATTTCCCGCCCGCCTGTAGATTCATCGCGCGATACAACTGCTCCAGCACCATCACACGCGCTAAGTGATGCGGAAACGTCATGCTTGACAGGGAAAGCCGAAGCCTTGCCTCCTTTTTCAGCGTTTCATCCAGCCCAAAGGAGCCGCCTATCAGAAGTGCCAGCCTGCTGACCCCAGAAACCGTCAGCGCCCCCAACGTCTCTGCCAGCGCCTCGCTGGAAATTTGCTTTCCCTCAACACACAAGGCGATGACCGCCGCCCCCGCCGGTATTTTGGCTCGAACCGCCGCAGCTTCACGTGCAAGCGCCTGCCGCACCTGCCCCTCTGCAGGACAGTCGGAAAGCCTCTGCTCCGACACTTCAACGATCTCAAGCCTACAATACGCCGAAAGCCGCTTTACGTACTCTTCACAAGCGGTTTTCCAGAATTTTTCCCCCAGTTTTCCGACACAGATCAGGCGAACAGCGAGCATTGCCCCTCCTCCGACAGCCAAACCGGCTCATCCATTTCATCCTTCGGCGCTACAAAAACCTTACAGCGGCCCAATCCTGCAATCGCCCGTTCCGTTTCCTGCCGCGCCAGCGCAGGGGTATTATTCTCCTCGCTCAAATGTGCCAGAATCAACGTTTTCGTACCGCTGCGCACCAGTGCAGCGGCACAGGCAGCGCAGTCAACATTGGACAGATGCCCCCGCGGGCCTCCAACACGCTGCTTCAGTATGTATGGGTAAGGACCGGTCTCCAGCATCGTCAGATCATGGTTGGATTCAAGTACCACCGTACCACAGCCAATCAGCCTTGACCGAATCGCCGCCGGCATAAAGCCGAGATCTGTTGCATAACCAAACACCTCACCGCCCCCGCGGATGAGATATCCAACGCTTTCAGGAGAGTCATGCGGCGTCAAAAACGATTCGATCTGCAGGCCGCCCAGCGTAAAAGTCTCCCCGCCCCAAAAAGGATGCAGCAGCTCCGCTGCGGCAGGAACCTTTCGCACAATGGCCTCCGCCGCCCCGCGCGAGGCATAAAGCGGCGCCCTGTGCTTCTTTACATAGGTCGCAAGCCCTTTGATATGGTCCTGATGTTCATGTGTAATCAGCACGCCGGCAAGGCTGTCGATCTCCAGCCCGCGCCTACGCAGCGCTGCTGTCAGCCGCCGCACCGACACGCCAAGATCGATCAAAACAGCCGTATTCCCACAGACATAAAGCCCGCAGTTGCCGCTTGACCCACTGCCGATGCTGTAATAATAGCATTCCTTCATATTTGCCTTTCTCTTCGACAGAGCCGCTTTTGTACCGCCCAAACCGTACTGCAAGGTCCGGTCTAGGACTGCAGGCGTTTACTGCGCAGCCCCCATCGCGGCCTCAGCCTCCGGAATCTCTGCACGATACATATCCGCGCCAAGGCTTACAAATTTTTCCACCAAATTTTCATAACCACGCTCAATATTCGTGACCTGTTCGACCTGGGTCACGCCACGTGCGGCAAGCCCGGCAATAACCATTGCCGCACCTGCCCGCAGGTCAAGCGCCCGTACCGGGGCGGCGGTCAACTCCCGCACCCCCTCGACGACCGCAATCTTGCCGTCTACATGGATGCTGGCGCCCATGCGGGCCAATTCCTCTGTATAACGATACCGGTTATCCCAAACCCCTTCAGTGATAATGCTTGTGCCGTCAGCCAGGCAAAGCGCGGTGGCCAACTGCGGCTGCATGTCGGTCGGAAAACCCGGATACGGCAGGGTTTTCAGATTGGTCTTGCGCAGTTTCCCGCTGCGCGTCACCAACACGGCGTCATCATACTCGGCAACCTCGACGCCCATTTCTTTTAATTTAGCAGTGATACATTCCAGATGCTTTGGGATAATGTTCTTCACCAGTACCTGTCCGCCGCAGGCAGCGACAGCCGCCATAAACGTACCAGCTTCGATCTGATCCGGGATGATGGAATACATACCGCCGCGCAGCCTGCGCACGCCGCGGATTTTAATGACATCGGTGCCTGCGCCCTTTACATCGGCGCCCATAGAATTCAAAAAATTGGCCAGATCAACAATATGCGGCTCCTTTGCGCAATTTTCAATAATAGTCTGCCCCTTTGCCAAAACTGCAGCCAACATGATATTAATCGTCGCGCCGACCGAAACCACATCAAAGTAAATGTGCGCGCCGGTCAGCCCGTTGGGAGCGTCGGCGTGAATATAACCGCCCTCCCGGATCTCCACTTGTGCGCCCAGCGCCTTGAAGCCCTTAATATGCTGGTCGATCGGTCGGATTCCGCCAAAGTTGCAGCCGCCAGGCATCGCCACCTCGGCATGATGATAGCGGCCAAGCAGCGCGCCGATCAGATAATAGGATGCGCGAATCCTGCGCATCAGCTCATAGGGAACCTTGGCCTCGGCAATATAATCGCCGTTGACCTCAACGGTGGTGGAATTCAGCAGCCGGATATGTGCACCCAGCTCCCGCAAAATCTCCAGCTGGAGGGTAACGTCAATAATCTTCGGTACGTTTTCGATGCGGCACGGACCGTCTACCAGAAGTGCCGCCGGGATAATCGCGACAGCGGCATTCTTTGCGCCGCTGATGGAAACCTCTCCGTTGAGGCGGTTTCCGCCGTTGATGATATATTTCGTCAAGCCTACCTACTCCTTAGCAAGATGGTACGGCGAATTACCGTACGTTTTTATGAGAAAGAAAACCTCCGCCTGCGCTCCGGTCATGGGCGCACGGTGCGGGAGGGCCGGGTCTACCGGCTTCCTATATGTTCAAAATATGTTGATTCTGAGAAAAATGTGCGCCGCTGGAAAAACTCCGCGACAATACAGATATCATTTTAACATATATTGCGCTGTTTGCAAAGAGTTTTCCTAACAGAACTTTACGAAATTTCTCCGGTCAGGATTG
>CANPPM010000245.1 GCA_947575935.1 uncultured Butyricicoccus sp.
AGAAAGGGGATCGCAGTCAGGTCACTGCAGCCGGAAAACATCTGCGACATATCTGTTACAGCCGCAGTATCGAGCCTGCACACTGCCGTCAAGCTGCTGCATTTGTAAAACATACGGCTCATATCCGTCATGGCGTGCTTTCCATACCAGGTAAAATACCGCAGAAAAGCGAGGCCTTGGGCCGTAAGCGTCCCCTTGGGCAGCCTGCAGGAAATCTCCACAATATTCCAGGCGCAAAAACTCCGCACATAAGATTTCCTGCTATGCGGTACCGGCGCCCAGTTGGTAATATCCGTCCCGGAAATTTTTACCACCACCTGCTTCATCCCATCGGCGGTCAGCCCTTCCCAGTCCCCGGCAAACAGCTCGGTCTCATATTTGCTGCCGCTGCTGCAGCAGACAGACGAATCCTGTACAAACGCCCCGCCGGACACTGTCCCCAACGCGACGGTATACTCCCCCGTACACGCGGCGCTGAATGCCAGCAGCGAACTGGCGCCGTCGGGTATATGCACCAGCAAATAGATCTCATCCGCCTCCGGCTGCAGCGCCGGCAGCCAGTCATCCGGCCGGGTATCCCGGTAAACCCCGATTGGATCAAGCGGCCGCACAGTCTGGCTGACGCCGCTTTTCACCGCCACGATTTCATTAAAAACAGCCATTACAGCACCTCCAGAATCGCGAGGTACACCAAATAATCCCTTTCCGGCGCTGCCTCCGCCGAGAAGAGTAGCGCATCCGCCTCCTCTCCGGCACAGCGCACACCGTCCGCATAATACCCCTCCCGGCAGTCAGGATGCGGCGCGGCAAATACCAGCTGCCGCAGCGGATCGCCGGATATACCGGGCACGCGCAGCCGCTGTTCCCCGTCCACCCAAGCGGCCGTGGCCAGCGTACCGGACAGAATGCGAACCGCGCTCCGGCCATCCACCCCAGGCGGCCCCTGTGGCCCCGCTTCGCCCCGTTCCCCTTGTTCCCCCTTTTCGCCTGACGCCCCCACCGCGCCGGGCGGTCCGGCAGGGCCCTCCGGTCCCCGCTCCCCCTGCGGGCCGGTTTCCCCCTTTTCGCCTTTTTCCCCCTCCCTGCCGGGCATCCCCTGTGGACCCGCAGGGCCGGTCTCACCGCGTTCGCCTTTCAGTTCAGCCAACTGCCCGGGGGTAAAATCCGCATAGGTAAACGCCTCGCCTTTCTCCCCCTGTATGCCCTGCGGTCCGACCGGTCCCTGAATCGTACCGTTGTTCACCCAGCCATGCGACTCCGAAAAGACATAAATCTCGTATGGGGCAAACACACCGACACCGTATGCGTCTCCTGTTTCCGGATCGGGTACCGCCTCCTCCAACAGTGCAAGACTGCCGAAGTAGTCCAACACCCGGAAATCTTTCCCGGCAGATCCCCGCTCGCCAGGCGGCCCAGGCTCTCCCCGCGGGCCGCTCTCCCCCCTTTCGCCGCATGGCCCAGGCTCCCCCCGCTCGCCGGGGCTCCCCTGCGGACCGGCCTCCCCCTTTTCCCCCCGCTCGCCCTGGATCCCCTGCGGACCGGCAGGTCCTTCTGCGCCGGCAGGCCCCTGCGGGCCCGCCGGACCCGCCTGCCCGCGTGACGGCTCTCCCGTATCCTGATAGCCGCCGGTCTCTGCATCATATACCCACCAGCTGCCGTCACGCGGCTCCGGCATCCGGGCCGACAGCATCCCGGCACGATCGGCCTCCGCCTGCGCCCGCTCCGCCTCTGCCGCCGCTTTCCCCGACGATCGCTCGGCCTCCTGCTGCAGCGCAGCCAAACGCGCCTCCAGCTGCTGGAAGGCACTGGGCTGCGTACGGTCAAACGCCCGCGCCGAAAGCAGCGAATTATCCACCTCCAGATCAAACAAATTCGAATGCCTTTGCTGGCTGCCGCATACGGCCCGTACCTGGGCCTTGATCCGGCCGTTTTCCAAATGCTCCCGCAGGATATCGCACCACAGGATCCCCTCTGTGTAATTCAGCAGTAAAAAATCGCGCTGCCCGGATGAATACCGCACATCCAGCCGGTATACCCAGTCCTCTGGCGCGTCGGTGTGGATACAAAGCCGGTATGCCAGGTTCTCCCCCACATAACCGATCCTCTGCTCTCCCACCGGCACATGGACCTCCCATTGCTTCATTGTGATCACCAATCGAACCTCCCTTGCTTTTTGACTAGTATAACGCAGATGTATCCACATGTCGTCTCCGCCGGAGACAAAAAAAACCGCCCCGCAGCCAGTTGGCTGCGGGGCGGCCCGCAAAGAAAAAACATCATGCTGCGCGCCTGCTGAAAACGGATTTATCCGCCCAAACGGCAGTTTTTCTGCCGCTGTGCTTCATTCATTTCAGGGCGCCCGTATCCTGCGTCTCATGGGCTTGTGCTGGCGTCAAACTTTCTCGCCATTGGCTCTATCTGCACGTCCCAAACCGCGCTTACCCAATATGAAACCGATTGATCAGGCGGTTTAACGTCCGCGCCTGGTCGGACAACTCCTTGGAAACCGCAGCACTTTTTTCGGCGGCAGCCGAATTTGTCTGCACCACCGCTGAAATTTCCCGAATGCCCTTTTCCACCAGCGCAATCATTTCAGACTGCTGGACGCTCGCGTCGGCGATTTCATCCATCAGCGTTTTGATCGACTGAATGCAGTCATTGATGACCTGCATAGCGGAAACGGCAAGGCTGGTCGATTCGGTCCCTGTTTTGACATCTTGGATCGAACGATTGATCAGGCTGTTGGTACTTTGCGCCGCTTCGGCAGATTTGGCCGCAAGGCTTCGAACCTCATCGGCAACAACGGAAAACCCCTTCCCGGCAGCGCCGGCGCGGACAGCCTCTACAGACGCATTCAGCGCTAGGATATTTGTCTGAAACGCGATATCTTCAATCGTATTAATAATTGTCACGATCTGGGCAGAGGAGCGGTCGATGTTGCGTGTGGCCGAAAGCAGCTGCTCCATTTTGGTGTCGGCCTCGGCGGCATAACCGGTCGCCTTATCGACCAGATCACTGGCCGTGCCGCAGCGCACAGTACTGGTCTGGATTTGCGAGGTAATAGCGGTCATATTCGTAACAAGCCCGTCAATCGAAACCGACTGCTCCATTGTCCCCTGCGAAAGCGCCTGCGCGCCGGAGGAAACCCGGTCGGCGCTGGTATCCACCTGGCTTGCGACCTGGGAAATATCCCGGATCACATGCATCAGGTTGGCGTGGATCGACTTCAGGCTGCCGGCCAGCGCCTGGAAATCGCCGATGTAGTAAGCGGAATTTTTTTCAACGTCAACTGTCAGATTGCCCTGCGCGATCTCGCCCAGGATCCGCCCTACATCATCAATGGTCTGCCGCAGGCAGCCGCAGACACGGTGCGCCGTCTGCGCAATCATGCCAATTTCGTCCGACCTGCCGTAAAACGCCTCCAACTCACGGTCAGCAGACAGATTCAAATCGCCCAAGCGGCTAATCGCATGTTCTACGATCATCAATTCCCGGCCTTCCCGGCGCAGGATCAGTAAGGTGATCAGAATCACGGTAAGCGCCATAGCCGCACTTAGCACACCGACGATGATGCGCACCATCATAACAGAACCATAAACCTCGGCGGCGCTGTCCCGGACCATAAAGACCCAGCCGCGGTCCTTCAAAAATTTATAAACGACCAGCTGCTTGGCCCCGTTCTCGTCCCGATAGGAATATGTACTCGCCTGCGTACTGCCTTCCGCCCGAATCCGCTCTATAATCTCCCGATAACCACTGTCCGTAGTCTCCGTATTCAGCAGCGCGGCATCCTCATGATACAGGTAGACCCCATCCTCCGCATTAAGAAAGACATACTCACAATTGGGCAACCCCTGAATATCCAGATGCAGCAGGGAATCCATCAGATGATCCGCATAGACGCCGGCCCCTACATAGCCTATGCATGTTTGCCCCTCAAAAATCGGATAGTACATGGAAAGGATCATACTGCCCGTTCCCGGGGATTTCATAATTCCCAAATTCGTCAGCTGCCGCCGGGATAAAATCGTATCCTGGAACTCCTTCAGCGCATCCCGCTCCCTGGTTGTAATCCCAACGGCCTGCTCCGAGGTGTGCGTGAGAACATATGTCTTCGGAGTTGCAATATATAGTCCCTCAAAAATCCCCTTGACTGCGGCAAATTCTTCCGTATATTGCTGCGCCCGTTTCAGCAGCTTCGTATCCTCCGGATCCAATAGCAGCTCGCGGACCTCGCTGCTCAAAGCAAAAGCCGTCATATATTCCTCTGCCGAGGTAACATATTCGTTAATAATGGCAGCCCTGGCCTCGACGGCGTCGGTCATCTGATTGGTAATATCGTTTTTGACAAAAGAAGCCGCAAAAGATGACACAATGACCCAAACCAGCAGCATCCCGCCCAATGTAATGGCGGTCGTAATCATGCCGATGCGCGTAGCAAGTTTTTTGTTTG
>CANPPM010000246.1 GCA_947575935.1 uncultured Butyricicoccus sp.
TACCATGTTAGTATACATTCTGTCAATTCTTTCCGAATGAATCTGCATAAAATTTTGCCGTCGATTCTTGGTCATTTTGTCAGAAACAACGATTGCAGGCAGTTTCGCCTGGCACGTCCTCTTTTCCTTTACAGGGATAAACCCACAGTAAGCCGCACATACTATAAAACAAACCGAATAAGGGAGCGTTTCCAATGGTAAATATTCAAAAATGTGCGGTGATTGGGGTTGGTTTTGTCGGTGCAACCTCCGCATTCACACTGGCAAACAGCGGCCTGTTTTCCGAGCTGATCCTAATCGATCATAACCGCAAACGCGCGGAAGGGGAAGCCGCCGATATCAACCACGGCATCTCCTTCGCACGGCCCTGCTTAGTGCGAGCGGGCGGCTATGACGATCTGCACGACTGCGGCCTAATCATCATCGCGGCTGGCGCAAACCAGAAGCCTGGTGAAACACGCATCGAGCTGCTGGGCCGCAATCACGATATCCTCGAATCTATCGTCAGCCAAATTTGCGCAGTCAATCAGGAGTGCATCCTGCTGATCCTGTCCAACCCAGTCGACATCCTGACCTATATGGCACGCAAAATGGCGACGCTGCCGCCCGGGCATGTAATCGGTTCGGGCACCGTACTGGACACCGCGCGTCTGAAATACCTGCTGGGGCAGTATCTGGGGGTGGACAGCCGGAATGTGCACGCCTTTATTATCGGCGAACATGGGGACAGCGAACTTGCCGTCTGGTCCTCCGCCAATGTCTCCGGTGTCGACCTGGGCGGATATTGCCAGGCAGCCGGCAAAGACTATTCTTTTGACGCCATGAACCGGATCTACGAAAATGTACGCGACGCCGCCTACTCCATCATTGAAGGCAAAGGCGCGACCTACTACGCCATCGGTATGACCGTCCTCCGCATCGCCGAGGCCATCGTTCGGGATGAGCATTCCGTGCTGCCGGTCTCTTCACTGGTGACCGGCCATTACGGTGTCAGCGAAGTCTGCCTGGGCCTGCCGTCAGTGGTCGGCCGGAACGGTGTAGAGGCCGTGCTTGATCTGCCGCTGAGCGAAGAAGAGCGATGGCGGCTGCTATCCTCGGCCAAAAAGCTGCGTTCGCTCCTTGACGAAATCGGCGCCTGACGCCCGTTTCCAACCGGGGGAAAATAGACGCCAAAGGCACTGTATCAGATCGGGAACCAGCGCTGCCCGCCTGCAAAATACAAACCGCCTGCAGTACTTGCTTTCAGGCCGATTCCTTGGCAAGTACTGCAGGCGGTTCATTTTTCTGATCCCAGCCTATATCCATCAAAACAGATTGTTCAGCACGGCAAAAACACAGAAAAGGTAGTGCCCGTTTCCCTGCTGCGCAGCTTAATGTATCCGCCCTCCTCGCTGATAATCCGCCGGGTGAGATACAGCCCAATGCCAACTCCCTCCTGCTGTGCGACCCGTGGAGAACGGTAAAAGCGCTCAAACACATGCGGCTGCTCCTCCTCTGTGATGCCAATACCGGTATCGGTGATGTCAATGCGGCAAAACAGCTCATATTGCTGCACGGAAACCGTCACCCTACCGCCGGACGGCATATATTTAATCGCATTGTCCAGCAGATTAACCAGGGCCTCGCTGGTCCATTTCGGGTCGCACCGGCAAACTGCCCCCTGCGGAATATCCCACACCAGCGCAATCGATCTGGCCTCCGCCCGGGAGGCCAGATCATGCCGGAGCTGTGCGCAGAGCTCGGCGAGCAAGCAGCGCACCGGCGTGACCGCCACCAATCCGTTTTCCAGCCGGGATGCCTTAATCAGCGCCCCTACAAGAAAATGGAGGCGCTCACTCTGTTCCTGAATCTGTCCTGCCAACTCCCGGCTGTCTGCATCCAGCATGCACTCCTGCAAAAGCTGCGTATACAGCAAAATATTCGTAATCGGCGTTTTTGTCTGATGCGAAATATCGGAAACCATTTCCGCAATCAGCGCCTTGTCTGCCTCCAGCTGACGGCGGGTCAGGCTACTCGACTTCAAATAGCGGTACAGCTTGTTCTCCAGCTGGGAATAGCGGCTTTCATCAAAGGTTTCCCCCAAAAGGCTGCCGGCAATCGCCGTATCCAACAAATGATTCAGCTGCCGGTACAGCCTGCGCTCGTGCAGCCACAGCAGAACCCCTACAATAGCGGCAGCGGCAAGCGCCAACAGAAGCCAAAATAACACAAAACGGACCGTTCTCCCGGCGCCCCAAAACATACCTGCAAATTGCTCTCCGTCCAGCTCGCTCTGAACGCGAATTAAAAGGCCGTTCATCCCTTCACCGCCCAGGTATAGCCGACGCCATACACGGTCCTAATATAGCGCGGCGCACTGGGATCTTCCTCCAGCTTGCTGCGCAAACGCCGGATCGTCACCGACAGCGCATTCTCATCGACGTACTCCGTATCCCCCCAAACCCGGTCAAGCAAACGCTCACGCGGAACCGTGCTGCCCCTGCTGCACACCAGCAGCTGAAGCACCTTTTGCTCATTCCTGGAAAGCTCAAGCGGTTCGCCATCCCGGGTGAACACCAGCCGTTCAAAATCAAACAAATACTCATCCAACTGCACGCAAGAGGAACCGGCCTGCCGCCGCAGTACGTTGCCTACCCGCGCCCGCAGAACCGCCAGGCTAAAGGGCTTGGTAATATAATCATCCGCCCCTGCTTCCAATCCGGCCACCTCATCATATTCCGTGTCATTCGCCGTCAAAAAAATAATCGGGACGGTACTCTCCCTGCGCACCTGTACACACCAATCCAGCCCGCTGCCATCAGGAAGGCCACAATCCAACAGGATCAGGTCAAATGCCTTTTGCCGCCGCAGCCGCTCGGCATCCCGCAAATTATGCGCCTCCGTCAGGATAAGGCCTTCATTTTTAAGCGCTAACACAATGCCGCGGCTCATCGCCAGATCATCCTCAACGACTAAAACCTGTTTCATTCTCTCACCTTCCCGCTTAACGTCGGAAATTCATCAAACAGCGATTCCATTTATATGGTCCAGTCACACCTGCATCCCCATTGCACAGCCCCGAAAATATTCCGGGGTCTGCCGCAATCATACAACCATACGGGCTTCCGATGGATGCAAGAAAAAGATTTGCAGATAGATTGACGTATATCAAAAGACCTTTATGCTGTAACAGGCTCCCCGGCGGGGCGACATGCATTCGGACGCCTGTAAACAGGGCCTATACAAAAATCCTTTGCACTAGAAACATATAGAGTACTGTACCGCCGCCAATGGACAACACCAAATTATGCTTCCAATGGTGCACCACCGCAACGCAGAGGATCGCAATAGCCTCCGGCAGACCGTGGCTCCCACTCAATAAAGATACGCCCTTCAGGCAATAAACGATTAACCTGCCGATAATCGCACTGGGCAGAACCCTGCCGAGGTAAACGATCAGCCTTGGCGTCTCTTTATCCGCCGGAAACAGCAAAAACGGCAGCGCACGTGTCGCCAGGATTGTCACCGCAATCACCGCGATTGTAATAGCAGATTGTATGGGGCTCTGTATCATGCGTACACCTCCAGGCGCTTTCGGCTTGCCAGCAGAATCGCTGCAATGCCGAACAGTGCAAACGGAATAAAATTTTCACTGCCGAACAGCATTAGGCACCCGGCCGTCACTGCAAGGCCGGTCAGCGCAGGCAGGTGACGATTCCTGCTTTCCCATTGCTCGACAAAAATCACCGTAAATAAAGCCGTCATCGCAAAATCAATCCCCGTCGAATCAAAAGGAATCAGCGTCCCGGCAAGCGCCCCCACCACCGATCCAAAAATCCAATAGCTGTGATCCAGAATCGAAATAAAAAACCGGAACCAACCCTCGTCCACCCCTTCCGGCGGCGTAACGCCGCACTGCAGTGAATAGGTCTCATCGGTTAGAGAAAATACCATATATGGTTTCAGCCGTCCCGTACAACGAAAAGGCTCCAATAAGGACAAACCATAAAACAGATGCCGGCAATTAACCATCAGCTCAATCAATACTGCCTGCAGCGGCGCAAAGGGCGCTGCCAGTAAATTGACCCCGACAAACTGTCCGGATCCCGCATAACAGGTCAGGCTCATCGCTGCCGCCCAAATCGCATGATAGCCTTTGCTTGCAAGCAACACGCCAAATGCTATGCCCAAAAATAAATATCCCATAAAGACCGGGACTGTATACGGAAATGCCGCCCGAAATGCTTTTGTTTTCATGCCGTTTCCTCTTCTTCCTGCCAATTGTTTCTCGTGCAAACCCAATACAAACCATTGCCGGCTGTATCTTCTCCAATCCCTTTCAAAAAAGAAAAAGCGATAATCAAACGATTATCGCCTCTCTCCTGTGTGCGCGCCGAGTTATCTTCCCAGGCCGTCGCCAGCCAAGTATTGTCACCGCG
>CANPPM010000247.1 GCA_947575935.1 uncultured Butyricicoccus sp.
TAGTTGAGGATGCGTATTTTGGACAGGCCATCGGAGATGTGGAGACATCCGTTTGTTATGAAGCGGCAGCCGATGGCGCCATAAATCCTACGCCTCTGCCCATTCAGGGGAAGGTACTTAGTGTTGACGAAGAAGGCTATGTGACTTTGGTTCGATACAAAACAGTCCGTACATCCAATCAGGATTATGCGGATATAGAGTCGGGAACTTACGCTGAAATGGCTCTGCTGGACAATCGTTATCAAATAGTGCTGGATTATGTTGCAGAAGATTATTGGGGAAAAGCAATTTCTTTTTTGAATGATGTTGCTGTAATCCAAGCAGGCAGTACGAAACAAGAGTATGCGGGGCATCAGCAGGTTTCCTTAATTGGCAGTGTATATGGTCTAATAAACCGGCAGGGCGAGTGGGTCGGGCGGCATGATTATACCAGTATGTACCGCTTTGAAGATACCGCCAATGCCCGTATTTTCGCCAGGCGGGGAGAAGCATCGTATTGGATAACCGAGGATGGTACGGAGATCCCGCTTGTAGGGAACCCAGCTGAACTGGAGGAGCAGTGCAGCGGCTGGGCGCGCGATGCAATTGAACAGGCAAAATCACGCAGCTTGGTTCCGGAAAAAATACAGGGGTATTATACGCTTGACATTTTCCGCGAAGAATTCTGTTCGCTGCTGATGAATGCGTATCGTGCGTTGGGGCAGGAAGTTCCCGCCCTGGACAGCGCCCCGGCGTTCACGGATTGTGATTTGGAAGACGTACGTGCGATTGCGGCGCTGAAGGTGGTTTCCGGGTATGAGGATGGTACGTTCCGTCCCCGCAGCCGTATTACCCGTGAGGAGGCTGCTGCTATCCTGTGCCGTTTTGCAGCATTGTTTCAGGAATTGGGGGAGGGCGTTTCCGAGCCTTATCAGGATGATGCAGAGATTGGCGGATGGGCAAAGCCGCAGGTGTATGCCGTGCAGAACGCCGGTATTATGAGCGGGACAGCGGAGCGCGTTTTTTCTCCGAAAGGCGCTTATACCATAGAACAGGCAATTTCAGTGGTCAACCGGTTGTATGGCCTGCTGGCCACAGGTCATACGAACTGAGTGTTCTTCAGTCCCTCTGGTACGGAAATCACCGGATCAGAGGGATTTATAGTTCATATTGGTTTTTGCGCCGGGCAGACTTGGGGCCAGGCGGAGGGTGCCGCCGCAGAATAAGGCGTCATACCTGAAGGCGGGTCAGTTCGGTGCCGGGATAATAGTGGGAAAGAATTTCGGGATAGCGGCTGCCCTGCTCGGCAAGATATTTTGCGCCGTATTGGCTCAGGCCGACGCCGTGCCCATAGCCAATCGTATGAAAGGCGATTGTCTGGTCGTTGATGGTCAGTGTGAAATTGGAGGAGTTCAGCCCGAAGATTGTGCGCAGGTCGGCGCCTTTTACCTGTACGCCGCCCAACGTGCAGGTGATTACAGCCCCTGCTTCGCTGCGCGTCGAGGCGGAAAACCACCGTTTCGGGTCGCCGGACAAATCGGCGGCCGGGTAATTTTCCAGTACGCGGATACGGAATTCGTCCAGCGTCAGGCGTACTGTCCCCTCATATTTTTCGCAGGCCGAGCCTCCTGGGCTCACAACGCTTTGCAAATAGGGGATATCGCTGCCCCAGATATCCTTTGCCGATTCGGTGCGCGCCGCGCTGGCTGCGTGGAATACGGCAACGATCGCTTCGCCGTCTTTGGTGATAATTTCTCCGGCGGTGTCACAGACCGCTTTTTGGATCTTCTGCGTGTTGGCGTCGGCCGACGCTCCCCAGCGGGCTGATGCTGCGGCGGCCAGATCCAGATACGCTGCACAATGGGTATAATCATCACAGATATCGGCATTGCGATGCTGCATAGGCCGGCCGGCGTTTATTTTGCTGACGGCGTAAGTCCGTGCCGCAACTGCCTGCGCCCGGATAGCGTCCTCTGGAAAGTCTGGGGAAATCTCCGCGGCAACCACCCCTTCTACATAGGTTTCCAGGGGCATCGTCTGCGGCTCGCCATGCACTAATACGGTAATGTCTCCGTTTAACAGTCCGGGCTGGCGGTCGGGCGCTGCTGCCGGGCTGTCTGCAGGCGCATCGGAGGGTTGTACGGTGCTGCCCATTGGATTCCAAACCGAGCTGCCGCCCTGCCCATTCTCAGAACCGGGATCCCCGCCGGCGGCGGCCTGTCCGTCTTGCAGGGGTTCCGATAGTCCTTCAGCCGGCTGCTCTTGTCCTGTTTCTGCATACGCGGCCAGTACATCTTTCGCGCGATCCCCTAAGGCGGTCCCTGCATAAATTCGATAACAAACCGGCAATAAATAAATGATCAGCAGCAACATAGCGCCCGTTCCCAGCAATTTCTTCATTTTTTGCCCTCTTTTCTTTTCTACTCTTGGTGAATATTCCGACGCCTTTGATTTGACTTTTTTGCAGGATTGCGGTACACTTAATTCATAATGAAATTTTAGATACAGGGGGAAAACCTATGAACCGTGCACCCGATTATATCAAAGACGAGCTTTTAGAAAATCTATGCGCCAGCTACCGGGAAAATAACCAAATCCGCAGCGAGCTGTTCAGCCGGTATGGGGTCAAGCGTGGGCTGCGCAATGCGGACGGCACCGGCGTGCTGGCAGGGATCACAAAACTGGGGAATGTTCACGGCTATGTGCTCAATGAGGGTGAGCGGGAGCCTATCCATGGACGGCTGACCTATCGTGGCTACGATATCTTTGACCTAATTCTTGGGTTTGAGCAGGAGGACCGCTTCGGCTTCGAGGAGGTCGGGTATTTGCTGCTGTGCGGTGCATTGCCGGCCAAAAGCCAGCTGCTGGATTTTCAGGAGACCATCGGGCATGAGCGTGCGTTGCCGGAGAATTTTACTGAGGATATCATCATGCGTGCCCCCAGCCGAGACCTGATGAATAAGCTTGCGGGCGCGACCCTGTCCCTCTATTCCTACGACCCCAATCCGGACGATTTGTCGTTAGAAAATCTGATGCGGCAGGGCATCAGCCTGATGGCGAAATTTCCAGTGATTATCTCGCATGCCTATCAGGCGAAAAGACGTTATTTTGATAATGCGTCCATGTATTTGCATGTTCCGGATTTCAGCAAATCGACAGCAGAAAACATTCTCGGCCTGATCCGTTCGGACGGCGTCTACAGCCACGAGGAGGCCATGCTGCTTGACCGCTGCCTGATTATCCATGCGGAGCACGGCGGCGGCAACAACTCGGCGTTCACGGCCCGCGTGACTTCCTCTTCTGGTACGGATACCTATTCTGCCATTGCGGCGGCGGTTTCATCGCTGAAAGGGCCCCGGCATGGCGGGGCAAATCTAAAGGTTGCCGACATGCTCGACGATATTCGGGAGAATGTTGAGGACTGGACCGATGAGGAAGAGCTGTACGCGCATTTATGCAAGCTGCTCCGTGGGGAATCAGGCGACCGGTCTGGTTTGATCTATGGGATGGGGCATGCGATCTATACCCTAAGCGACCCGCGCGCGGTTGTGCTGAAAAGCGCGGCCCGCCCGCTGGCAGAGCAGAAGGGGCTGCTGGACGAGTTCGACCTGATCGAACGGGTTGAACGCTTGACGCCGCGTGCCTTTGCCGAGGTGAAGGGCGTTGAAAAAACGATGTGCGCCAATGTGGATCTGTATTCCGGCTTCGTTTATCGGATGCTGGGGATTCCGCGTGAAATGTTTACGCCGTTGTTTGCGACCGCACGCATCGTGGGATGGATGGCGCACCGGATGGAAGAGATTACAACCGGCGGCAGGATTATCCGGCCGGCGTACAAGCCTCTTTCCCGCCGGGCGGAGTATATCCAGCTCAGCAACCGCTGACGTGGAGGAGCAGCTTTGCTGCCCCTCCCTGCGCGCTTGCCGCAGCTGTGAAGATTGTTAGAAACAGAAAACCGGGCGGAGGAAAGCGTATCCTCCGCCCGGTTTTGCCGTATAAGGTTTTGGTACCGATTCCCCTGCGGCGGCAGCCCAAGGGAGCCTGTTATTTATGATGGATTGTGTCCTCAAGAATCATGTAGCCGGCAGCTTCCAGTGCCTGATAGAGCTTATCCGCGTGCTCCTTGCCGCCCAGTTCAACCACCACAGAGATGATTGCTTCTCCAATCTCGAGGTTGGCCTGTACACGGTCGTGGTGGAAGAGGATGACGTTGGCGTTCTGCTCTGCGACAATATGGGCGAAACGCTCGAGCGAGCCGGGAATATCGGGCATGATGGTAGAGAATTTGATATGGCGGCAGCGGGATACCAGGCCCTTTTCCACCACCTTATGGATGAAGGACATGTCAATATTGCCGCCCGAGAGTACGCAGACCACTTTCTTGCCCTCAATATCGACTTTTTTGCCGAGCACCGCAGCCA
>CANPPM010000248.1 GCA_947575935.1 uncultured Butyricicoccus sp.
CGACCATGTTTTCAGCGGCACAGGCGGCAGGCGCAATGGAAAACCTTGCAATGGCCGGCTGGAAAAGCAGGGATATTGTGGCCGGTATGCCCGGGCTATTGGATCTTGCCGCCGCTGGGGATGTTGAGCTTGCAACAGCGGCGGATGTTACCTCTTCTGCGTTGGCACAGTTTAATATGGCTGCGAACGAAAGCACACGGGTAGCGGATGTCCTGGCGGCAGCCGCAACCAACAGCAAAACTGATGTTGCCGGTCTGGGCGAAAGCCTGAAAATGGCAGGCACACAGGCGGGGGCATTGGGCTACAGCATTGAGGATACAGCCCTTGCGCTCGGATTGATGGGCAATGCGGGTGTGGACGCTTCCAGCGCTGGCACGGCGCTGCGCTCCACCCTTGCCCGTATGGCAAAGCAGGAGGGGCTAAGCGCTGACGAAACGAATGCCGTGACCGAAGCAATGCAAAAAGTCGGGGTATCCCTCACGACAACAGAGGGGAAATCAAAATCGCTTATGGCGGTTATGAAGGAGCTGCGTAAAGGTTTCCAGGGCATGAGCGAAACCGAAAAGGCGGCAACGGCATCCAACCTTGCGGGTATGTACGCCCAAAGCGGGCTTCTCGCGATTGTCAATGCTTCAGAGGAAAAGTTTAACGAACTGGCCGCAGCGATTGAGAATGCGGAAGGTTCGGCTTCCAAAATGGCAGATATCCGAATGGACACACTACAAGGCTCCCTGTACTATCTGCAAAGCGCGGCAGAGGGCGTCAAGATTGCACTGGGCGAAAAATTAAGCCCCTATGTCAGACGCCTGATAGACGTATCAAAGGCGGTCGCCTCTTTGACACGAAGCCCGGAATGGAAATGCGCTGAAACGTTATGGGATAAGGTCGAACTTGCATGGGATAAGCTGATTGCAGAACCATTTGACGAATGGTGGAGCGGTACCGGCAAGGCCTGGCTTGCGGAGAAAGCACAAGGAATTGGCAGCGGTATCGGAACCGCACTGAAAACCGGAATCCTTGCCCTTTTAGGCGTAGATGTCACCGGAGCGGTCGGTAACGGCATGAGCATCGGAAAATCATTTGCAGAGGGCTTCATGGATGGATTTGATGCAAAGGCAGTTGCAAAGGGCATATCAGAAGCGTTCAAGGCCGCAGCAAAGGACGCAGCTGGTGTTTTCACCGGAGAAAGCAGCAGCACCAGCGGGCTTTCGGCGGCGCTGCTGGGTTATGGTGCGTTTAAGGTTGGAAAGGCCGGGCACAGCCTATACCGGGCAGGAAATGCGCTGTTCGGAGGCACCGCAGTTGGGAGCGGTATCGCAACGGCTGCGTCGGTGACTGCTGGCATAGGCGGCGCGGTTGCGTCCGGTGCAAGCCTCATCAGCGCACTCAAGGATGTTTCCACGGCTGTTAAAACCAATGACATTGGAGAGCGTGGCGCGAACGCCCATTCTGCTATGCTGAAGGGTGCCGGTGTAGGAGCTGGCGCGGCGATTGGAGCCGGGATTGGTGCGCTGATTCCGATTCCAGGGATTGGCGTAGGAGTAGGAGCACTGGTTGGTGCGGGCCTTGGCGGACTTGTTGGAATGTACAAGGGGAATAAAGTTAAGTCGGATTACTATGAAAAAGAAGCTGCAAGGGCGAATGCGCCTGCGCTTGCTGCGGAACAGGCGCAGTACAAGAGTCAGGAGCTGAGGGACGCGCTCGCAGATGCCAGCGTATCGGCTGATGATTTCGCAAAAATGCTTGAAAAGACGGTTCGTGTGGATATTTCAAAGCATTTCGGCAAGGTGGCGCTGAGCGCGTCCGAAATTGCCAATATTGCAGGAAGCATCACGAATATGGGAGACGCAGAGGCGGCAGAATCTTTTCAAAATGCTGCTTCCAGCAAACAGTCTGCGTATCAGTCAATCGGTTCGCACGCCGGAAACCTTGGCAAGCTCAACTGGAAAATCGGGCTGGGCCTTGCACTTGACGAAAACGAACGCGCCTCATGGGAACAGGAATTAAACGGTATTTATTACAGTGTCCAGGATTATTTGAATAACGCTCATTATGAGGCAAATACAGCAATCAAACTGCTTGTCGGCCCTGACAGCGACTTTGATTTTACGGGATTGGATTCCGTATACAGCAGCCTAAATGAACGGCTTCAGGGGCTTGGAGAGCAGTACAAGGGCAAAATTGAGCTGGCTTTAGAGGATGGCGTAATCACGCTGGATGAACAGGCAGAAATCCAAACCCTGCAGGATCAGATTACAGCAATCACGAGCAAGGTTGCGGAAATCGAAACTACGGCAAGCATGAAAGCGCTGCAAATCAAATACAGCGGCGCAGCGCTTGACGCGGACAGCTTCGCAGCCCTGCAATCCGAGCTGGCCGCACAAGTGCAGAATGCCACAAAAACCTATGATGACGCGCTGAAAGTAGGCATTCAGTCGCTTGAATTGCAGCTTGGTGAGGGTGTAATCGATCAAGAAAAATATGATGCTCAAATTCAGGCATTATCGGAGCAGTATGAAGCTAAGATTCATGATCTACAGATTGCGGTTGAGAGCTTCCAGCTGCAAAGTATCGCGGACGCATATGCCCGCGATTTGGACGGAATCCTCCCTGATATCCAGGGCACAACAGCGGAAAAGCTGCAAACTGCGATCGGAAACGCTATGGCCTCCGGCGTAGACGTGACCGCCTGGAGTGCTGAAACAGCCGCGAAATGGCTTGGTATCGAAAGCCTGAACAAAGAAACACAAACGGCAATCACCGGACTGGTATCCTCCGTCGCAGAAACCCTTCCAAAAAGTATGCGGGAGGGGATTACAAAGAGCTTTGAGGATGCTGAACTGGGTGAAAGCGTTGGCAGTGATTTGTCGTCTGGAATCGCGAATACGAACATGGCAAAGGTTCAGAGTGCAGTGGACATTGTAGAGAAAAAACCAAAAACGTCTTTTCTTCTACCTTTGAAAAGGGCTTTGATATTCAAACCTCTGTTCGGATTAACGCTGATTATATCCTGAATGATCCCTCTATCATGTCAAAGATAAGCGGTTCTGCATCAATCAGCGGAGGGATAGCCAAGAACGCAAATGGCAGCATAGTTTCCGGCCCCCTGTTATCGCTAGTTGGTGAGGACGGGCCGGAAGCAATCATTCCGCTTTCCGGCAAGTATCGCGGCAGAGGGCTTGACCTCTGGGAGAAAGCCGGGGCGCTGCTCGGCGTGAAGCAGTACGCAGAGGGGGATATTGTAGGATATGACTTCCCCGCCGCTGATCCTGGCAGCAGCAACGGCACAAACGCAGTCGTTCCGGTGACCATTGAAAACCTGACTTTTGAGATTCGTGTAGACGGCGGAGGGAAGGACGGGCAGGCATTGGCAAACGAAATTGCAAAAACGATCCGGGAGCAAATGCCTGAAATTACGAACCAGGTTGCGCAGCGTATTGCGGAAGCATTACAGCAAATTTATTCCAACACACCGAAAGCAAATTGGAAGAGGTGACGCAGTGGATATTTATTTGACGAATCTGGAGACGGGTGACCGTCTCCGATTCCCCATGCTGCCGGAGGAAATCAGCGTAAAGTTTGGAAATCTGTTTACAAACTATACCATTCTGAATATCGGAGAGGTTAAAACGCCGAACGGGACCTCACTTGATACCATCAGCTGGAGTGGGATTTTTCCCGGGGAACCGCGTAAAAACGACCCGTATATTTGCGAGTGGCGCGATCCTAAAGAGGTTTACAAATGGCTGGCCGAGCTGAAAACTCAAAAGGGCAAACCGGTCAAAGCACGGCTTTTGGTGACCGAAACGCCGATCAACTGTGACGTATACCTGAACAGTCTGACCGGCAAACCAACCGGCGGATATGGAGATATCAATTACTCTATCAATTTGATACAGGCAAAGGAAATCAAGCTGAGTACGACGGATGAAATTGCAGCGGCAGCGGCCACGGCAAAGGCACTGACTGCCGCAGGCATAGCAGCGGCGGCTATAGCGTCGGGGAAGCCGCTGACAGCAGCTATGACGCTGGCAGCTGGTTCGTCGAAACTGGCGGCAAAGATGATGAAATCATGTGCATCCCCCGACCGTCCCGACCCTCCGGCGGCGGCCACTTACACAGTCGTGAAAGGTGACAGCCTGTGGAAAATTGCGCAGAAGACATGGGGGAAAGGTTCAGATTATGAACGGCTGTACGAGGCCAACAAGGAAATCATTGACGCTCATAAGGGCGGTAAAAATATGATATGGCCGGGGGATATCCTGACGATACCCAATTAGAGGGGAGTCTCCCGAAAAAGATTGCTGTGAATACATATTCGTGATATAATGGATACATAAGAAAGGAGGGAGCTGCGATGGGTCAGACAGA